>JAITKQ010000071.1 GCA_031278295.1 Spirochaetaceae bacterium
AGGACAAACGGTTATAGAAAAGCAGGCAAAGCGGGGGGGGGGGGGGGGGGGGCGTAAATTTTAGGAAAAAATCCGCAAAAAAATTTAGACGGTGAAATTTTTAGCGACCCGGGACCCGGCAAAACACGGGAATAATTTTTATCGGTATTTTTACCTAAAAATTAACCCCCCCCCCCCCCCCCCCCCCCGCTTTGCCTGCTTTTCTATAACCGTTTGTCCTTTGATTGGACCGTCCGGCACTCAAGTTTTCCGAGTCAAGCGCCGCGGGCGGCATCAGTCGATCTTTCCCGCGGAACGGTAGCTGTAGTAATCGGTTTCGGTAAAGATCAGGTGGTCAAGGAAACTTATACCGAGCAGGCCGGCTGCTTTTACCAGACACAAGGTTACATCATCGTCCTGATCGGAGGGCTTCAGTATACGTGACGGGTGGTTGTGTGCAACGCAGATCGCGCTGGCGCGGTCCGCGATCACATCGGCAAAAACTTCCCTAGGGTGGACAATCGATCTGTTCACAAGGCCGACCGTAACCACCCTGACCGCCAAAACCTCATGCGCCCCGTTCAACGATACGCTTATAAAACGTTCCTGGCGGCCATCGGCGTAGTGCCGAATCAACTGGAAAATGTCGGCGGCGTTCTTTATACGAACATTCCGGCAGCCCCAACGCCTGCGTCCAAATTCCAGCATGGCAACTATGCTGCTTGCCCTGAACTCGCCGATCCCTATCATTGCGGAAAGCTCCTCAACGGATGGAATGTTTTTGATGGCGTCCAGCCTTTCTCGAAGTTCGTCCGCCAAAAGGCTTACGTTCTTTCCCTTAATGCCGCTGTTGAGCAGGATAGAAAGCAGTTCCCTATCGGAGAGCGCGGCCGGCCCCTCGCGCAGCAGGCGGCTGCGCGGACGTAAATTTTCAGGAAGATACTGCGGGGCGACCAGGGGCGCGGCGGCCTTTTTGCCGTCCCAAACGTTCAATCTCTGAACCTCGTCTATCAGTTTGTACGGAAAGTCATCTTTCATGTCATATTTTTTTTCATTTTCCATACCTATACTTTGGCGGCAGGCCCCATTTTGCTTGATTTTTTTGTAAAAAAGCCGATACTTAATTATAAATGTCCCGTGGAACTGTGAAAGTCGCGGCCTTCCTGATGCTTTGCTGCTCCTGTCCGGGTACCGTATTCGCTCTCGATCTGCCGCTTCGTGAAATACCTGACGATTCCGCCATTCGCAAAAAAATCTTTGATGAATGGATAGACGTTCCCCCTTCGCGCGTGCCGGAAAAAAGCGTCCGTCAGGAAACCCTGCCTGGCGGTGAACGGGTCGAGCTGAGGACCGAAGGTACGCGGGAGGAGTTAAACATAGTCCTGGCGCGCGGTCTTGACGGCATGTTTCCGGGCTGGGCGCAAGGTTCATGGGTGATAAGCCGAAGCATTGCGGACGGCGGCCTGCTCCGCATACGGATATTTCCCCGCAGCGATCCCTACACCTACATACAGTTTCGTCCCTTGGATGCCGGGCGGAGCGCGATGGACGCGGTTGTCTACAACGCGTACCTTGCGCGGTCGGTGAATATGCCGGTGCCCCTTGAACGCCTGCTTACACTCCCGCTTCAAGACATTCTGGGCACGGCGGACAACAAAAGCCTGTTCCGTTACTTCGAACCGCGCATAGAGGACTATGCCGGCATCCGCGCATTGCTTCCACTTGTAAGGCGGTTTTTGGCCGATCTTTCGTTTGCCGATGACGGTGCAATCGACGAGAACGGCACCTATGTCTTCATCGAAACCTTGTTGCCGCAGACGGAAAAGCCCGGCCTGAACTGTTCCGGCTTTGCGAAATGGCTTGTGGACGGGCTGCTCCGGCCACGTACCGGCAAACGCCTGCCGGTACGTACGCTTAAACAGGCATACGGACAGCGCGGCTCCTCGCTTACCACACCGTTTGAAACCCTGCGCGATCCGTTTTTTGGCCTGGACTGGATACGAAACCTTGCTTCGGCAGTCAACAGCACTTTAAAATCCCCCGCGTTCACCGGTTTGGAGGAGATTGAGGTGAATCACTGCCCCTTTTCGCAGATCATCCTGCGCGGCGGCGGGACAAGCCGGACGGAATCTTACACGGGTTTCCTGCCTGACGCCGGTTTTGACATAAACGGCCTGACGGCGCTTCTGTATACGCTTGCGATAGACGAACCGGGGATGATCTACCTCGGCGCCGTGAACAATGAGCTGGCCCCCAAGCCCCGTATGCGCCAATACTTTCACATTGCGGCCTTCCTGCCTTACTTCGATCAGAACGGGGCCTTCCATGTAGCGCTTTTTGAAAGCGCCGCCGAAACTTCGTTCAGCCGGTTTAGCGCCCGTTATCCCGGACATTACATAAACCTGGTGCGTATCCCGCTGGAAACAAGCTTCGATCCTTGAAGCCGATGAAACGTTTCAACACAAAGAAAACCCGTGCCTGTACAACGGTTTTTTCCTGCAATCCGGGCGCTTTTCCGACGCACCCCCGCAAGTCCCTGTGCGGCGGCGTCCGGCGTGTTAATGCCGGATTCCTAGTCTGTACGGCGCTTCTGTTCCTGGGCCTTCCCGCGGCAGGTCAGACGCCCTTGTCTCCGCGGGACGCGGAGACAAGGGCGTTCAACGAACTTAGGGGTCGGTTGGAAGCAAAAAAAATAGACTTTACCCTGAGGCCCCTGATGGCGGATTACGGCGCTTTCGGCTCGTCGGTAGAGGTGAACATCCCGGCAGGGCCCGATTCCGCCGGCGGTCTCTTTGTTCTGGCCGTGCCGATCATTTATGTCCCGGATCAGTACCTGTTGAACGGTACGGAATACCGTCCGTCCGGCGACGGGCTCGGCTGGTGTGTGGAACTTGCGCTCGGTTTTATCGACAAACTTTTGTCCGTGCCCCGGTCCTTCCACACCATTGTATACTTTGCCGCCGACAACTGGCCCGGCGCGGGGGGCAGCGCCGTACCCTACGCCGGGTTTCAGGCCCTGCTGGATAAGCTCCCGTACCACGAAGGGACGGCCATCGTGTACTGCGATTCTCCAGTTGCGGACGGGGACGATCCTGACGCGCTGACCGTCCTGCGGGGGGCAGGGGCGGCCTCATCCCCGCTCGCTTTGGTCGAACCCTTGATACAACTATGCGGGGATGCCGGCATACCCTGTTTCTTTGTTTCGGATGACGGCGGCGGCGGACTTGCCGGCGCTGCCAACAGGTTTGAAGCGGCGGCAGGCAGGCAGCTTGTTTACCTTAGCGGCGACACCCCCGCGCGGTTTAAGGCGCCGCCGGACGGCAAAAAAATTACTAGCCCCGAAGCCGCCGCCCTGCTTTACCGGTACGCCGAAAAAATTTCGGCGTACGGCATAAACACGGACGAGGCCGATCACGGTTACGCCTACATCGGTCTTGGGCACAAAAGGGTATTTATTCCTGAACTGACACTGGTTTTAATAACGCTTTTTGGCATGGTTTTTGTGTTTGTTATGTGTTTTTGCCTGTATTATGCGGCAAAATCCCATTACAAATATGTTTTAATACCGGTTTTTGCTGTTTTCGCACTTTTACCGGCATTATTTTTGTTTGTACTGCACACAAACGGCGGCCAAAATTTGCCCGTCCGTAAAAACCCGCCTGAGGCTCGGACAAGAGTCGTAAGGGATACCGGGGAGGCCGGGCGGTATTTCACGGCATCCTCTGTAATCACACGGTTTTTGGATCACAGAATCGTCAAAATAGGGATGGAAGCAAGGCTTTTACCGCTTCAGTACAGCCTGTTTTTTACGAATCAGCCGGCCGGGGATACCTTTGAAAACCACTACTTCATCTACGACGCGCCCATGCCCTACTACTCCGATGGCAAACGCATCGAATTCATACTGGGTTCGTACCCGCCAAATCCGCTGAATATCGAGATTGCCCTGCCCCCCGGTCTTGCCGGCGAGTTCAGCATAGAAGGAATTTTCCCCGGCGATGTAAAGGTCATCAGTACCTTTCCCGTCCCCGCCGAAAATTTACCGGACCTCGCCGGGCCGCGCGGTCTGTAAGCGCATAAAACAGCATATCCAACGTGAACACGGCGCCGGCAGTTTTACATTTACAAAAATTTTTGTAACTATTCAGTCGCCGGAAGGTTAAAAGGGAGGGAATACGAGCCGTGGAATACTTTGACAAGCTCCTCTCCTATATTTGCATGGTGTTTATGCACGGTTTGAATGAATG
>JAITKQ010000118.1 GCA_031278295.1 Spirochaetaceae bacterium
CGGTTACTTTGCGGACAGACCTTGCATTTGCTCCCGTTTTGTGCCAAAACGGTACGCAAAATGCCTATTTTAAGGTTGTCTGTCCATAATGTGTCTACATTATGGACAGACTCTATTTATAAAGAGTCCCGCATTGCGCGGCTCAACGCTCCCGCGTTGAGCCGCGGTCTATGGTCTTTTTTTCGTCCAACGCTTCCTACTCAAAACGGTTGAAGTGAACCTGCATGTTCCTGTAAACCGCGTCGTCCGGGTTGGCCTTGAGCAATTCTTCCAATGCTGTTTTGTATATTGAGGTGTTGAACATGGGCTCTATGTCGTAATCGCTTGCGTAGCCGATGGACACCACGTCCGCCTTGAGAATCTTCATCGCCCTCTTGTCCGGGTCAGGCGACGAGAAGCTGTGGCCGCCGTAAACTTCGTACTCGATAATATCGCGAGCCAGCGGGATGTACTTGTTCACGTCCGTAACCGTCTTCTCGTGGTTCTCCTGCGAGAATTTGTACGCCTTGATCAGGGCCCGTTCGGCGGCGAGGAACAGGGCGGGATTCGCTTTGAAGGCGGGGGTGTACGCCACCTGGCGGCAGCACGGCTGGTCGAGGAATTCGGTCTTGTCGTTGCAGTAGTAAACCACAGTGTGGCCCTCGCTCCGCGCGCGGGCCGCGTAAGGCGAGAACACGGACGCGGCGTCTATCTCGCGGTTTTGCAGCGCGTTGTACGCGTCCGTCTGGCTGTTAAAGTAGACGACTTTCACGTCCCGCCCGATGACAAGGTTGTTGTTCCGCAGCAGCACCGAAAGCTCGTAATCGGCCGTCTGATTCTTTGCCGTAGCGACGGTTTTCCCCTTCAGGATGCTGATGTCCCCCTCCTTGTATCCGGGCGGGACCAGCTCACTCTTGATCACGTAGCCGTGGCCGTTGGTCATCGCCCCGCCAAAGATCGTCAGGTCGTGCCCTGCCGCCTGCAAGGTAACTATCGCCACGGAACCGACGAAAGCCGCGTCCAGCTTCCCCGACTCGAGACCCGCGGCAAACTCCGCGGCGCTTGCGAACTGGGTCAACTCCGCGTCAAGGCCCTCCTCCGCGAAGAAGCCCTCTTCTTTGGCGACAAAACCGAGCAGGTGGGCCGTCGAGTTGAGGTGCCCCAGCCTGAACGGTTTCAAAGCGCCCTCTCCCGCCGCCTTTGAGCCGGACGCCTGCCCGCCTCCCTTAGCCGCCAGCGGCAGTACCGCCGCGCCAAATAACAGCGCCAGCAGCGCTCCGAAACATAGTTTATTGTTCTTCATTTTTTCCTCCAAAATGATAAATCGCGTTTTAACCCGCCGGTTTTATATGAACGTCCATAACGGGCGTTTTTGCGGTATAAGCGCCGAAACAGCGGTAAATATACCGCCGCCGTCCTTGTACCGCACAGTCAAACCTTCTAATTTTTTTAGCTTGTACCGCAAACCGGCAGTTACTCAAAACGGTTGAAGTGAACCTGCATGTTCCTGTAAACCGCGTCGTCCGGGTTGGCCTTCACCAACTCTTCCAACGCTGCCTGGTAAATGGCGGTGTTGAACAGCGGTTCGATGTCATAATAGTTGGTATAACCAAAGGCCGCCAACTCGTCCCTTAATTTCACCGTTGCCTTCTTGTCCGGATCGGGGTTCGAAACGCTGTGGCCGCCGTACACCTCATAATCTATCATCTCACTTGCCAGCGGGATGTACTTGTTCACGTCGGTCACCGTTTTTTCATGATTTTCCTGCGAAAATTTGTACGCCTTGATAAAGGCTCTTGCCGCGGCATGGAACAGCCCCGACTTTTCTTTCAGGGTAGGCGTATAAACCACCTGGCGGCAGCAAGGCTGATTGAGGAATTCGGGTTTTTCGTTGCAGTAATAAACCACCGCGTGCCCTTCGTTCCGCGCTCGCGAGGTGTAAGGCGAATAAACCGATACTACGTCTATTTCCTTGTTCTGAATGGCGTTGTACGCTTCCGTATGGCTGCTGAAATACACGATATTCACATCTTTGCCAAGCGTCAGCCTGTTGTTTTTCAGCAGGACCAGAAGTTCGTATTCCTGGACGCTGTTTTTAACCGTAGCTACGTTTTTTCCCTTTAAGATGCTGATGTCGCCGGTTTTATAACCCGGAGGCACAAGCTCGCCCTTGATCACATAGCCGTGACCGTTGGTCATCGCGCCGCCGATAACCGACAGCTCATGCCCTGTAGCCTGGAAGGTTGCCAGGTTAACCGCGGCGATAAACGCCATGTCCAGTTTGCCGGACTCAACGCCGGCGACAAGCTCCGAGGCGCTTGCGAACTGGGTCAACTCCGCGTCAAGGCCCTCCTCCGCGAAGAAGCCCTCTTCCTTGGCGACAAAGGCAAGCAGGTGGGCCGTCGAGTTGAGATGCCCCAGCCTGAACGGTTTCAAAGCGCCCTCCGCCGCCGCCTTTGAGCCGGACGCCTGCCCGCTCGCCATAAGGGGGTGCGCCGCCGCGCAGACCAGTAAGGCCAAAACAATGTTTTTTTTAATAAAAACCCCGTTAGTATCGCCGATACTTTTCCTCATATTCATAAGAACTCTTTCCCCCCCGTTTTTTCGCCTGACGATTGGCCCGCCGGCCCGGTCACAAGATGGAGCGCCGCAGCGCAAACCAACAACACATCATCAATGTTTTTTTTCACAGTAACTCCTGTTTCGGGCGGCTACCCCGCCCGTACCGAATTTGTTTTAGCACAATGTGCTACCGCCGGCCTATATATCCTACAGGTACGACGTAAATCCTAGTATATTGAAGCGACTTGTTTTTGTCAACACTTCCATTTTTATCCGGGACTAACACATCTACCCGCTTATGCGGCGGGCCAGAGCGCTCATCGCCTTGATGTTACAGGCAGGCGTCGCCGGCGGGATGTCGCAGCCCGGCATCACCAAGTAGCCCCCGCCAGCGCCCGCCGCCGCGATACAGGCAAGGCAGGCCTTTTCGACACCTTCGGGGCTTTCCTTCTGCATCACCGCCACCGGATTCATGTTGCCGGCGAAGGCGGTCTTCCCGCCAAAAACCTCCCTGCACCTGCCCAAATCCACCTTGTAATCCACGGAGACAAGCTCGGCGCCTATACCGTTCAGCAGATCGAGAACGCCGTTGATGTTGCCGCAGATGTGGAGCGCGGTTCTGACGCCTTTGGGACGGAGCGCGTCGAACACTTTCCTGAACGCCGGGAGCGCGAAGTCTTCAAAATGCTTGCGGGCTATCATGTCGCCGGAACTTGTCGGCTCGGCCAGCAGGACAAAGTCAACGCCGTTGTCGATGTAAAGCCCGGCGTAGCGGAGGTACAGGCCGACGGTGAAGTCGAGGAGGCGGCGGACAAAACCGGGATTCCGGTAGATGTCCCGCATCAGGTTTTCGGCGCCGTAGAGGAGGCCGGCCAGCGTAAAAGGCCCCCACCTGGTAAGCGCGAGGTAGCTCTGCCCATTTACTTTTTTTGCCAGGATACTGGTGGTTTCCAGCAGGGCCTGTACCCGCCGGTCATCGGCAATCTTGTCGATGTTGATGCCGTCAAGATCCGAATCTTTTTTTATCAATGTTTCGATAACATCCGGCGTACCTTTCAGACGGAATTTTATTTTTCCTCCGACCGCGCCCACAACAATATTGTTGTAACCGGACATGGCCCAGATTATATCGGAGTCCACACCCGTATAGGCGCGGTACAGGATTTCGGCAACCTTTTCCGGATCCTCCGACAGCGCCTTTTCAAGGGAAAGGCCTGAGCTGTTGAGCGCCCAGGCACCGGCGGACATCAGCGTAACCGGCTGCCTCGGCGTCTCCCGCAGCTCCAACAGCCTGGTAATAATTTCTTTTGAATTCAACTTTTTCTCCATCGCTTTCAGAATGAAAGCGCGCTTTCAGAATGAAAGCGCGCTTGTCCCCGCGAAAATTCCCCGGCGCTTACGTCTTGCGAAAAAAAGGCGGGAGCGAAAAGGAGAGGAACGCCCCCGCCAGAGAACTTTCTACTCAAACCGCTTAAAGTGGACCTGTAGACTCTTGTAAACGGCGTCGTCCGGGTTGGCCCTGAGCAATTCTTCCAGGGCCGACTTGTAGATGGACGTATTGTACAAGGCGTCTATGTCGTAGTCGTTTGTATAGCCGATCGCCACCACGCCTTCCTTGAGAGTCTTCATCGCCCTCTTGTCCGGGTCGGGCGAGGACACGCTGTGACCGCCGTAGACTTCATACTCGACGAGGGCGCGATCCAGCGGGATGTATTTGTTCACGTCGGTGATCGTCTTGTCCCTGTTTTCCTGTGAGAATTTGTACGCCTTGATCAGGGCCCGTTCGGCGGCGAGAAACAGCTCCGGCTTCGCCTTTAGTACCGGGGTGTACGCTACCTGGCGGCAGCAGGGCTGGTCGTGGAATTCGCTCTTTTCGTTGCAGTAGTAAACCACCGTGTGCCCCTCGCTCCGCGCCCTGGACGCGTACGGCGAGTAGACGGAAACCGCGTCTATCTCGCGGTTTTGCAGCGCGTTGTACGCCTCCGTCTGGCTGTTAAAGTAGACGACGTTCACGTCCCGGCCCACAACAAGGTTGTTGTTTCGCAGCAGCACGAGAAGCTCGTAATCCTGCACGCTGTTCTTTACCGTAGCAACATTTTTACCCCGCAGGATGCCGATGTCCCCCTCCTTGTATCCGGGCGGGACCAGCTCGCTCTTGATCACATAGCCGTGTCCGTTCGTCATAGCCCCGCCAAAGATCGTCAGGTCGTGCCCTGTTGACTGAAACGTGACTATCGGCACGGAACCGATAAAGGCGACGTCCAGCTTCTCCGATTCCAGACCCGCGGCAAGTTCCGCGGCGCTTGTAAACTGTGTAAGCTCCGCGTCCAGCCCCTCCTCCGCAAAGAAGCCCTCTTCCCTGGCGACAAAGGCAAGCAGGTGGGCCGTCGAGTTGAGATGCCCCAGCCTGAACGGTTTCAACTCAAGGGCCTGCGCCGCCTTCGGGCCTGAGGCCTGCCCGCTGGCCATAAGAGAATGCGCCGCCGCGCAGATCAGTAAGGCCAAAATAATAGTTTTTTTCATAAATAACTCCTGTTCCGGGCGGCAACTCCGCCCATGCCGAATCGATTCCCAACACAAGGTGTTAAGGCCGTACTCTTTAATCCTATAAGTACGATGTAAATTCTAGGATATATGACGGTCCTTTTTCTGTCAAGCGCCTTCTTCGTTGACAAGCGATCCGTTCACCCCCAATAGACATGAGGAAAAGGTTCATCACAAAAACGCAAAATTTTACAGGCCTCAACTGTTTTGGCCCCAACGCGAAGCCCTAAAGGGCTTGTTGCGCTTCGCGCGTAAAATCCCCAAAACCGCCGGTAGTCAACGCAGTCCACGCGGCGAGAGAGTTTACTTTTCCGACTGTATTTGTTATATTGCTACTATACCTTTTTTCATTGGAGGTAAAAATGAAAAACATTGGTTCATTCGGGTCGATGAAGGCGGGGCGGCGGCTACTCCCGCGTTACCTTGTTATAAACGCGGAAACCTGATATAGTCGCCTCATGATCACAGAAAATACACGTGAACCCGTTATGGGTCTGACTTTTGAAAAAGTATGGGCAATGTTCCAGGAGACGGACCGCCAACTCAAGGAAATTTCACAAGAACAAAAAGAGACGGCTCAGCAACTCAAGGAAAT
>JAITKQ010000081.1 GCA_031278295.1 Spirochaetaceae bacterium
ACAGCGTTAAGCTGTTTTGCCTGACGTTTTGCCGCTTGCCCAACCCGATAAGGAAGGGTAGGCGGGGTATCTTTTGTAAACGTTGAATTATTTACACGGGCGAGTTCTGTAAGACAAGCCGCTCTGCGGCTTGCCGCTGATTGGGGCGCCTGCGGCGCGCCAATCACGCGGTAGGAGGCAATGGTTTACTACCAATTTTTGTCGGCGTTGCTGATTTTAACCGCCTCAAGGGGCGGGGTATTAGACCCCACTGCGAATGAAAAGAATTTTTGTGTTACAAAACGCGCCTTTTTTGCCGATAGTACACATAGGGGTTTTCTCAATGCAATCATTAGGTAAGAAACACGCCGGCACGTCCCGGCAAAGGGCTTCCGCCCTGCCTCGCCTGCTGCCGTTCGGCATCTTTTGCTTTGTCTTTCTTTTTTTTCCCGTGTTTGAATCGTATTCGTTCGGCAAGAAACAGGCGAAAAGCAATGCCGTCGTCGAAGAAACAGCGGTCGAATACGAGGACGAAGCCGAAGTCGATCTTGCCCCCATTGACCGTATAGCGGCGCTGGTAAATGACGGAAACGTTGACGAGGCGAAGACCGCCTTTGTTTCGATGAATGATCCTAACGCGCTTGATTCGCGGGGCAGGAACGCGGTTCATTTCGCGGCGGCGGCGGGCAGCAGCGAGCTTGCCGATTTCTTTATCAGGCTCGGTACGGACGCGGACGCGGAAGATGGCGGTGCCTATACACCCCTTAACTTAAGCGCGGATCTGCTGGACAGCCCAACCGCGTCCGTTTTGGTAAAAAACGGCGCGTTTATACATCACGGACCGGGAGGTGCCCTGACTCCCGCCGCCAGGGCCATAGAATCGAATAATGATGACTTCCTGCGCGCGCTCCTCACACCGGAAACAATGTTATCCACGGACGGCGAGGGCCGTACCGTGCTGCATCTGGCGGCTGAAGCCGGCGCTTCCGTCGCCGTCACAAGCATACTGTCCGCCAGCGATGATGTTACCAAGGGAGAACTGATAAATAAGCGGGACAGGACTGGCCGCACAGCCCTTGATTATGCGTTCATTCACCGTGATTCGCGTACTCACGCCACGACGGCCGAAATTCTGATACAGGCGAGCGCTTTCTCCTCCGATCCGTTTTTCCTGTACTTCGCGCCCGTTGTACGCTCGTTGAACTTTAACCAGCGTGCGGCGGACGGCAACTCGCCGCTGCATTACGCGGTAAAGGAACGTTACCGCGGTTTTACGCTCTTCCTGCTGGATCACATGGCGGACCCGAACATCAAGAACACTACCGGCGATACCGCCCTGCACGAAGCGGCCCGTATCGGCGATATTGAGATTATGAGGGCGCTGCTCGATCACGGCGCGAATGTCAACATCCAGGACGGGCAGGGTAATACGGCGATGCATATAGCGATCCCTTTCGAGGCCCACAGGGCCGCCCTGGAACTGTTGCTTTCGTACCGGGCGAATCCGAATTTGCGTGACGAACGCGGCGATTCGCCGGCCCACATCGTCATAAGCCTGAACAGGACCCCCGATATACTGGAAACGCTACTCAGGAACAACGCCGATGTTACGATCCATAACATAGAAGGCAAAACGCCGCTCTTCCTTGCCGTGGAACAGAATCGGAACGCTCTTTTGCCGCTGCTGGTCAAGTACAACTCCGATATTTTCGCGCTGACCAACGAAGGTTCAACCCCTTTCGGCCTGGCCTTGGGCGGTTCAAAAGAAACCCTAAACCACCTTATCACCGGCGAAACGGTGTTGCAGAGCGATACCAACGGCAACACCCCCCTAATCGTGGCGGTGCAGTCCGGCGCCGAACCTGAAATCGTGCAACGGATACTGGACAGGAACGCGCTGATAAACGCCCGCAACCAAGAAGGCGATACGGCCCTGCATATCGCGGTACGGCAGAATTTTGCGTCCGCCGGCGAACTGCTGATAACACGCGGCGCGGACGTGTTTGCGCAAAACGCAAAGGGTGAAAGCCCGGTATACCTTACCTTCTATTCGCCGGGCGATGTCCGGGACTGGATGCTTACGCCCACTGTACTCACCGCGAGGGACGGACTCGGCAATACCTTGCTCCACTACGTTACCCAGTGGAAACTGAATTCCTCTATCCAGTTGATAGCGTCCAGGGGCGCTTCGCTTGAGGCCGCCAACGTTACGGGGGAGACGCCGCTTTTTGTAGCGGTAAAAATAGATTCGTCCCCCACCGTCCAGGCCCTGCTCAACGCGGGCGCTTCGATAGCAGGCCGCGACACACTGGGCAATACCGCGCTCCATACGGCGGTGCGCTGGAACGCGCTTTCCGCCGCGGAGACGCTGATCAACTCCAAAATAGACATCAACGCTTTCAACCTGTACGGCAAGACCCCGATTCACGATTCTGTCCGGCTGGGCGTGTTCGGTATGGAATCCCTTCTTGTGGAGCGCGGGGCCAACCTTGAGGCCCGCGACAAAGAGGGGAACACGCCGCTTATGGAAGCGATGCTGAAAGGCTCCTTCCGTTCCGCCGAACACTTGGTAAACAGCGGCGCAAACGTTTCTTCAAGGAATAATAACGGCGATACCCCGCTTATGATCGCGGTGGAGGAGGAACGAAGCGATCTGGTCGGACTCCTGCTGGACAAGCAGGCGCAGATACACGCGAAGGATGCGGACGGCGAGAGCCCGTTTACCATAGCGCTGAAAATATCGCCCCGCATGATGCTGACTCTGCTCTCCAAAGGACGGGATCAGACGGACGATGCGGGGCGGACTCCGTTGCACATCGCGCTATCCTACAATATGCCGGAAACTGACATAGAGACCATAGCGAACTGGCTGGGAAACACGGGCGCGGTTGACAGCGAAGGAAGGACGGCCTTACGATACGCCGTTGACCGCTCCAACTGGGACGCGGCAAAATTCCTTGCCAACGACGGCGCGGACGTGTTCTCGGTCGCACGGGACGGCAAGACGCCCGCCGAGATAACCTTGGCCACGGAAAACCGCGACGCGGTACGCGCCGTATTCGGCGGCAAGGCGATCGGTTCCCGCGACTCCGAGGGAAACAGCATACTGCACTACGCGGGCCGGGACAGTACCGCTTCAATCGTATCGCTGCTGATCGAATTGGGGGCGGACAAGGCCGTGCATAATACATCAGGCGATACCCCATACGATATAGCCCGCCGCTGGAATCGCCAAGATATAATGGTTATACTAAGGTAGAGGTAAATTTTATCCAAAAAATTTATTTTTCTGGAGGTATTCTATGAAAAAATGGGTTTGTGTAATATGCGGCTACGTGCATGAGGGCGACGAGCCGCCGGCGGCTTGCCCGCTATGCAACGCCCCGGCGTCAAAATTCGTGGAAGAAAAACCGATCGGAAATTAAGCTTCCAATGCTGGTAATGAAGTTTGGCGGCAGTTCCATAGCTAACGCGGAACGTATCCGTCATACAGCAAAAATTGTACGGGACCGGCTCGGCAGAAAGCCTGTCGTGGTGCTTTCGGCCATGGGCGATACAACCGACAGCCTTATCGAGGCCGCCGAAAAAGCGATCAGCGACGGGCCGGTTTCCGTCGAATTTTCCCTTGAAAAGATAAGCGCGACTCACCTCGGCGCCTTGCAGGAACTGGGTTTGTCAACCATGTTTACGCCGGACCTTAGGGAGTTACTATGCGATCTGGCCACCCTGCTTTCCGGCATATCGCTTATAAAAGAAATATCCCCAAAGACGCGGGATTACCTTGTTTCGTTTGGAGAACGGCTCTCCGTCCGTTTGGCAGCGCGTTACTTCCGGTCCCTTGGAATGAATGCCCAGCCGGTTGACGCCTGGGATGCCGGCTTTATCTCCGATTCCAACTTTACGTCCGCCGAGCTTGTGCCGGAAAGCTGGCAATACATCCCCGCCGCGCTGCTTCCGCTACTTGACAAGGGAACGCTGCCCGTTGTAACCGGGTTCATAGCGAAGGACGCAAACGGCGCGGTAACAACGCTCGGACGGGGGGGCTCCGATCTGACGGCGACGATGATAGCCGCCGCCTGCCGGGCGGAGGAGGCCCAAGTCTGGAAGGACGTTGACGGCATCCTTACGGCGGACCCGCGCATCGTTGCCGATGCGCGGCCTGTCGGCGCCGTTACCTACGATGAGGCGGCGGAACTTGCCTTTTTCGGCGCACAGGTGCTGCACCCGCGCGCCATGCACCCGTGCGGCAAGACCGGGACGCCTGTCCTGGTAAAAAATTCGTACAACCCGGAAGCTCCCGGAAGCATGATTGGTTCCTCCCTGCCGGCGGACGCGCACCATGTTCGAGCGATCACGACACGGGGAAACATCACGATGGTTGACATAGTTTCCAGCCGGATGCTTGGGCAGTACGGGTTTTTGGCGGAAGTTTTTTCATGTTTCGCAAAGTACCGAATTTCGATAGACATGCTTGCGACAAGCGAAGTTTCCGTATCGCTCACTGTGGATTCGACGCAGGATATAGACGCCGCGATAAACGAAATTGCGCGTATTGCCAGCGTCGAGGTAAAGACAAACAAGGCGATCGTAACCATTGTCGGGCTTGTTTCCCATTCCTCCGCCATACTTGAAAGCGCTTTCGGCGTGTGCGTAAGACTGGGCATACAGGCGCAGATGGTTTCGCACGGGGCGAGCAAGGTGAACATTGGTTTCATAGTGGATGGCCCGGAGGCTGCCCCGGTTGTGCGCGGCCTGCATAAAAAGTTTTTCGGAGGGCAAAATTGAAAGGTTTCCGAAATACGGATTTTGGAAACCCTTCACCCCCGACCGCCCCGTGCGTTTTTTTTGTTTTCCTCTTTTTTTTGCCGTTCGTCTCCTGTTCGTCTTCGCAGCGGCGGGAAAGCTTACCGTACTACAAGCCTTCGACCCATATAAGCCGTATTGTGGAGATTCTGGACTACAAAGACCGCGCTTCGGGGGCGAAACTTCCGGAATGGGTGTCGCTGTACATCAACCACGGCGTTTCGGCGCTCGAAAAACTTGAGGGCTTCGCGCCCTACTTCGTGTTTGTCGCGGAACAGTCATCCCCGAATCTTGACACCCTGTTGCAGTGGTCCGGCAACTTCAGCCATGAACGTAATATGACTCATTTGGTGCTTTTACGCGCTTACAGGCGTTTAACCGAAAATATTTCCGTCAACCCCGACGATATGTACGGCGTTTTTTTTGAAACTTTTATCAAACGGCTCGCTTCGCGGTACTGGCCTTCCAGCCAAAAGTATGACGGGGTATGGGTTCTTGTACAGCGTCTGCCTGTAGCTGCACCGCAGGATGCCTCCGCTTCGGAGGCATCCTACCAGGATGACATTGAACAGGACTTGCCTGAAGATACGGAGGAGGAGACATCCGGTTCACGCCTGTATTTGTATTTGATTCTGAACCTTATCGAAAAACCCGAACTTCAAAACGCTGTGCAGTTTGTGATGAACGACATTACGCTTGACGAAGCCTTAGAACGTGACCAGGTGCAGGCGGTAAACTCAATTAAGGCAAACTTTTTTAACGGCTTTTAAGCCCCGCCCTATTCCTGGATAGGCCCCTCCCCCGCGACTCAACATCACCGGCAGTTTTATATTTACAAAGATTTTTCATATAATTTGGGCGCATTTCCGGCACGGAGTGCCGGAAACCGGGCTTTGCGGGGTTCCGCCGGGCAAGCCCCTTGGGTTGCCCCTCCAATCCCCGCGTTTCGTACACGACAGCTTTTTCCGCGATGATAGACCGGTATGTAAAATTACTGATCAGGCATCGCGGCGCAGGACCGACAAAACACGCGAAAATGTGCTAGTATCCGGTGTTCGTTCCTTAAATACGCGGGGAGACAGGCAGTTTGTCGCGCTTCGCGCAAGTGCCGCTTTTTCCGCGGACGTAAATGGCTTTTTAGGCGGTTCATTGGGCAAAATGAGACGTGATTTATACCATCCGCTACGGATAGGAAATCTCCGGCTTGACGGGAATCTCTTCCTTGCGCCGGCGGCTGGATATACGGACGGCGCGTTCCGTTCAATTTGTGTGGAGTACGGCGCAAACCTTACGTTTACCGGGCTCGTCTCGTCCGAGTCCTTGATCCGGCAGCCCGCCGCCTCCGTCGGCCTGCTTCGCCGGGCGGAAAACGAAAAAATCTATGCCGTACAGCTTTTCGGCGCGTCGGAACGGGTGATGGCGGAAGCCGCCGCGCGGCTGGCCCCGTACCGTCCCTGCCTTGTGGACATAAACGCGGGGTGTCCTGCCCCTAAACTTACAAGGTACGGCGCGGGCGCGGCCTTGATGCGCGATCCGGACAAACTTGCCCGTATAGTGGAAGCGGTGGTAAAAACGGCGCAGGAGGCTTTGGGCGGCATACCTGTAAGCGTTAAGATGCGGAGCGGATGGGACGCCGACTCGGTAAACTTCGCCGAGTGCGCCCGCGCGGCCGTGCAGGCGGGGGCCGCGCTGGTAAGCCTTCACGCAAGGACACGCGCACAGGGCTATTCCGGCAAAAGCTGCTGGCGGCATATAGCGGAGCTGGCGGCCCTGCTGCCGGTACCTGTCGCCGGTTCCGGCGACCTGTACCGTGCGGAGGACGCGGCTCTTATGCTGGAGGGGACGGGTTGCGCCGCCGTGATGTTCGCACGCGGTTCTTTTGGCAACCCTTTTGTCTTTGCGGCGGCGCGTAATCTGCTTTTGGGGAAAGAGCCGGAAATGCCGGACGCCGCCTTGCGCGTCGGTACCGCGCTCCGACAGCTTGAGTTGCTCGCGAAAGCCATAGGCGAGACGGGCGCGTGCCTTGAAATGCGTAAAGTTTTTTGCGCCTACATTAAAGGACTCCCGGGCGCGGCCACGCTCCGCGCGCGCATCGTACACGCGGAAACCATCGCCGCCTACCGCTCCCTGCTACAAGGCTTCCTTGACAGCGGACCTGAGTCCGGCAATTTCGCGGAAACGCCTTGAGCCCCCCCCCCCCCCGGCAAAGTCTTGTAGCGGACGAAAGAGTCGGGGATTTGTGGCGGAAAATAACGTAAAACCTACAGGACCGGCAGGCTGCCGGAAATATCATACCCTGTGACGGGAGCGGCGGCCGCCGCCGCTTGCGTAACTCAGGCCCAAATCGTAAACTACAGGCATGAAAATAGCGTTGACCGGCATAAAACCTACAGGGACTTTACATATTGGAAACTATTTTGGAGCAATAAAACCCGCCCTGCTGCTTGCGGAGCGGTACGATGCCCGTTACTTTATCGCGGATTTCCATGCGCTGAATACCGTGAAGGACGCCGCCAAATTGCGCGAGGCGGTACGCGGCATCGCCGCGGGCTGGCTTGCGTCCGGGCTTGATCCTGAACGTGTCATATTCTACCGCCAGAGCGGCGTACCGGAAACGTTTGAGCTTGCGACGATGCTTGCGGCTTTTACGCCGAAAGGCCTGATGAACCGCGCCCACGCATACAAGGCAGCCGTTCAGCAAAATTTGGAAAAGGGCGAGGACGGGGATGCCGGCATAAACATGGGGCTTTTCACCTATCCCGTGCTTATGGCCGCCGACATACTGCTGTTCGACGCCGATTTTGTGCCGGTGGGCCGTGACCAGACTCAGCATATCGAGATGGCCCAAGACATCGCCGGCGCGGTTAACTACAACTACAAAAAGGATTTACTCAAAATACCGCAGGCCGCCGTCCAGGAAAACACCGCTGTTGTGCCTGGACTTGACGGCCGCAAGATGAGTAAAAGTTATGGAAACACGATCCCGCTTTTTTCAACGGAAAGCGAGCTCCGTAAACTTATCATGCGCATTGTAACGAATTCGCAGGGGGTGGATGAACCGAAAGACCCGGACAGTTCGCGGATTTTTGATCTTTACAGACTTTTCGCGGATGAGGGGGAGCAGGCGGCCCTCGCGGCGCGTTACCGCGCCGGCGGCATGGGCTGGGGCGAGGCAAAAGAGGAACTGTTCCGTGTCGTAAACTTTAGGCTTTCACCGCTTCGGGAACGCTACAACGCGCTGATTGCCGAACCTGAAAAACTTGAGAGCATACTGGCCCTCGGCGCCGAAAAAGCCCGCTCAATCGCTTCCCGCACGGTCAAACGCCTGCGCAGCGCGATGGGTATAGACGCTTAACAGGGCGTCGAGGGCGGCGGGAAACGCCCGGTATAGCCTTCCCGTGTGGCAGTAAGAAAGCGCGTAATCGGGAAAATTGCCGGTCAGCTTTAGCCCGGGGGGGGGGGGGTACCGGACTATACGGCGGGCAGCCCCAAGGCGGCCAATGCTTCGGTGAAATAACCGGGGAGGGGGGCGCTTACGTCCAGGATGCGGCCGCCCGGCAGCGGGATCGCAAGGCGCGATGCGTGCAGCAGCATTCTTTTAACGCCGGACCCGGACCTGAGCCGCCTGTTCAGCGCGAAATCGCCGTACTTGTCATCGCCGATTATGGGCAGCCCCTCCTGTGAAAGGTGGCGGCGTATCTGGTGCATACGGCCCGTTCCCGGTTCAATCCGTAACAGCGCGAAGCCGCCCGCCGCTTCGAGCAGTTCGTAGCGGGTAAGCGCGTCCTTTAGCGCGCCTTTCGCGGAAAGGCGCGCGTTTATTGTTCCCCGGTCCTGTACGGCGGTTTTTCCAGGACAGCACAGCGCCAGGTACTGTTTTTTGACACGTTTCCCGGCAAACTCCCGCGAAAACCACGCTGCGGCGGCGGGGGTTTTTGCCGTCAGAATCACACCGGATGTGTCTTTGTCCAGCCTGTGCGTCAGAAGCGGACGCGGCTTCCGCGACGCCGATAGAATCGCGTCCAGGTTTACGGCGGCCCCCTTGCCGCCCTGTACCGGCAAGCCCGCCGCCTTGTTTATCACAAGGCATTCGTCATCCTCGTACAGAACCTCGATCCCTTTAGTCAAAACATGTACCCCACTGAAAGCCCGCCGAAGCCGCCCCAGCCCCCGCCCCCCAGGAAGCTGCCGGCCAGCAGGCCGATGCTCAGGCCCGTACGGGGCGGGGTAAAACGAAGCTCGGCGGAAAATGCCGCCGGGCAGAATTCTTCCTGTTCGCCGGAAAATGTAATTATGGTACGGAAAGAGAATGCGGCGGAAACGAGTCTGAAACGGCAGAGTAGCCCGCCGGCCGCAACAAGGCGCGGGGGCGGCTCGTCCGGGTAGCCGCCCCCGCCCGTCCACAGCAGGGCGGGGGCGAAGTGCAGCGAAAAACGCCGCCCAAGCCTCCAACTCAAGGGCGCGTTCAGCTGGAGGCCCGTCGTTATGCCAAAGGCCGACAGGAAGTCCCCCTCTACCCAGCCGTAAACCGCCGACGCCGCCAGGCCGGGAACGAGTCCTGCCGGACGCAGGAATTCTTTTTTTACCGAGGCGGCAGCGGCGGGGCCGATGCCGCCGTACCTACCGGGACGCGCGTTTACGGCGGCGGCAAACTGCCAGCCGTCAAACGGCGTCAGGCTGAGGCCGGCGGAAAACGGCAGCGTGTCAAACCCGCGCTCCTCACCCGGCGCTTTGCCAAAAACCAGGCCGGCCTCAACCTGAAAGGTTCCCCCTGAGCGCGCGCCGGAAACGGGTACGAAAAACAGACCCGGCAGCCCGGAGCCTAGCGACAAAGGCCCCTCGTCCAGCGTCGAATCTATCCGTACCGCAAGCGGTACGGAGCTTAGCGTAAGGCCCTCGTCACCTTCCGCCTCTATCCGTACCATGTAAACGCCGTCAGCCGGAATTTCGCCGTTACCGTCCCTGCCGTCCCAGACATAACGCTGTTCCGCCTGTTCAAACTCGCCGAGCGGGGCGGAAAACACCTCCTGTTCCTTCTCGTTAAGCACGACAAAGCGGCCCGCGCCCGCCGCGCTGACGGTAAAATCAACGGCAAGTATGCCCTGCGCCCCGATCCCTGCGGGTTTGAGTACCGAACGGCTCACGCGCAGGCCGCTCAGCGTAAAGGCGGCGCGTTTCAGCTCAAAATCAAGGTTTATCTTTTCGCCCCGGACAACAAAAACCGATTTTTGCCCGGCCTCCCGCCCAAAAGCGCTTACCTTGACAGTCCGCCACCCCTCGGGTGCATCGAATTCCCTAGCGCCGGTCTCGACCCCGTTCAAAAAAATACGCTCCCCGCCGGAAAATTCCCTGCCGTCCTCCTTTATGTTCACGGTGATGGTCCCCATTGCGGGACTCAGATCGATGTACGCCTCCAGCCGCCCCCGCGCCGGAACCGTGATACGCGCCGTCCAATCGTCATACCAATCCTTTGTAACGCGCAAGGCGTACACGCCGGGTCCGATTCCGTCCAACAGAAGCGGCGTCAGCCCCCGCTCTATCCCGTCAATGAACACTTTGGCCGCCGGCGGCTTGCTCTCGATTACGAGTCCGCTGCCCCCGGTCTCCACGATTTTTGTCTCGGCGTACAGCGGCAGGCCGCCGGTCAGCGCCACACAAAGCAAAGCGACAAGCCTCATTCCTTGACTTTAGCACATACCCCGCCGCCACGCCACCCGCCGGTTAAAGCACACAAAAAGCCCTGTTGACCGCCCCCTGACCCCCCCCCCCCCCCCTTATGCCGCACATTAAGCGTCAGCCAGGGCAACACTGATTAACTTGACTCCGCGCCAACATACTTGGCGACCAGCTATGTTGGCGGCCAACATGCTTGGCACATCATTGCGCGTAGAAAAATGCTCCTCCTCGAACTCGGCGTAGGCTTTAACAGCCCTGTCATAATCCGTCACGAATTTGAATTTCTCTTTATGATGAGGAAGTACGCCGGGATGATACGCATAAATTTGAATGTCGTTGAAATATCCCTGAACACTTGTAAAATCATTCCAATATTTTTACAGTTAAAGGCATGACGGGTTTTTACCTTACGTTTGGCTTACGGGGAAAGAGGGCTACCGGGTCCAAGGACGGACACGGATCAATGTTTTTGAAAAAGAGACGGCTAACTGGACGCGGGGAGGACTCTACACTGCCTGTACGCCGTGTTTTAAGATTGTCATTCATCATTTGCAGCCTCGTTTTTGCCAAACCCTGCGTCTCCGCGCCGCTTGACACGATCACCGTGCCGGGCGGCGCCGATCTTGTCAACAAAACCATATTGGCGGAACTTCTACAGGGCAAGTTGCTGGGAGAAGCCCGCTTTGGAAATGTCAGCCCTGTCTTGATGCCGGTCAACGCGAGTCTAAGCGCGATCTTTCAGGAAATCAGCGCGTCGCTGAAACCGTCAATGCTTATCGAAACCCTTTACCTGTCCAAAAAACCCCCCCTGTACAGCAAATCCGTGTGGACTGCGGACGAAAAAACCGCCGTGTTGAACGTGCTTGTATCTATAAGTACGCTTGCCCGGATAGAGTACTATTCCCAAAGCCGCGGCGGTATGCGGACTTTTTACGAAAAATCCTCCGTAATAAACGACCCGCGCAAAAAAGCTGTACAGGGCGATCCCGTTTTTTCCCCCGATCAGGTACCGCCGGGGATAACGCTTTACGCAAGGCAAAAGGATTTAAGTTTTGGCGACAATGTGTACCGCTACGATTATTTTATCTATGACAGGACGATTATTTTTACACAAAAAAACTGTAACACGATCAGCTACGGCATAGTGCCGCTTGCCGGGAAAGAAAAACTCTGCATACTTGCGGCCGTGCTTGACGCAGGCGAATACTTTTTGGTGTACGCCGCCAGCATGACCAGGGCGCCCGCGTTTTCGGGACTGAAAAAAAAGGCCGGCGACTCGTTTGCCGCGCGCGCGGAGGCCCTGATAAAATGGTTCACGGTGCGTATGGAGGGTGCCGGGACGCAATGAAGGAGCAGACGGCGCTGTACCTGCTAAAGCCTGGGGAACTCATGCTGAAAGGCGGCAACCGTGGAACCTTTGTCAAAATTTTGATAGGTAATCTTGCCGCAATGCTGCGCGGAACGGGCGCGTTCATCACGAGGACAGAAGGGCGTTTGTACGTAAACTGTCCCTTGGAAAAACAGGCCGCCTGCGAGGATGCGCTTTCGCGGCTTGCCGGCTTAAGCGGCTGGGCCAGGGCGCGCAGGAGCGAAAAAACGGAGGAAGCGCTTATGGCCGCCGCTGTGGACGAGGCGCGTATTTGCCATGATGGCGGTGCGCGTTCCTTCAAGGTGGAGGCGCGGCGGACAGACAAGGGCTTCCCGCTGAATTCGTACCAAATTTGCCGCATGGCGGGCGACAAGATAGTAAACGCCATGCCCTCTTTTAAGGTGGACGTTCATTCGCCGGACGCTACGATAAACATAGAGTTACGTGAACACGCATACATCTACGGTGCGGAACGGCGCGGGTTGCGCGGGTTGCCGGTGGGCGTATCGGGACGGGGTATGCTGCTGCTGTCCGGCGGCATCGACTCGCCTGTCGCGGGCTACCTGATGGCGCTGCGCGGGATGCGTATATTTGCCGTGTACTTTCACGCCTACCCGTACACACCGGATGAGGCCCGCCAAAAGGTTGTGCGCCTTGCCGGAATTCTTGGCGGGTACGCGATGGGCGTAAACCTGAGCGTGGTTTCCTTTACAAAAGTGGAACAGCGCATCAAGGATGCCGCCGCGCCTGGATGGTCAACCGTACTGCTGCGTATGGCGATGATGGAGTGCGCGTCATCTCTTGCCTACGGCAAGAGATGCAGGTGCCTGATCACGGGCGAAAGCCTTGGGCAGGTTGCCAGCCAAACAATAGAGAATATGACCTGTGCGGAAAGCCGTGCCCGTCTTCCGGTGCTGCGCCCGCTGATCGGCCTTGACAAGGAAAGCATCATAAGACACGCCGTCAAAATCGGCACTTACGAAACATCCATCCTGCCCTACCAGGACTGTTGCGCGGTTTTTAGCCCTCCCCATCCTGTGATACACGCCGCGCCGGACGAGGCCGCCGCCCTGTACGACAGCCTGAATCTTGGCCCGCTGCTGGCCGAGGCCGTCTCAACAGAAGCCGGCCCAAGCCGGGACACCGACGGCCTGCCTGCGGGCCGGGCGGACTTTGGAACGTAAGGGGACTTAGGGAAACGCTGATTAACTTGACGCTAATCGCGTTTCCCTAAGGAGAGATCTCATTTCATTGCGCAAATGGGGTAAACTTTGTTTACTTTGCGTTAAAGCAGCACCGATTGCGCCAACATAGTTGGCGAATTCTCGATTGAATGAACCTCCCCGCCCTGAAGTCGCAAACAAGTTTGCGGCGGGGTATCTTGTAAGCGTTGCATCATTTACGAGGGCGAGTTCTGTAAGACAAGCTGCTCTGCGGCTTGCCGCTGTTTGGTGTGCAAGTGGCACACTAAACACGCGGTAGAGGCCG
>JAITKQ010000110.1 GCA_031278295.1 Spirochaetaceae bacterium
AAATCGGAATTGCCGGCGTCAGTAAAATAAGGTTTAAGTAGCAAGCAATAGTGAAGTTATCCATCAGTCCTCAAAATACGACTTCGCGTTCGCAAACGAAATACCGTTTACCATACCGCTCAAAAGTTCCCAATCGTTGGGGACCTCGCCGTTTTCGGCCCAGTCTCCCACGATGCCGCAGAGTATACGGCGGAAATACTCGTGACGCGGGTACGAGAGGAAGCTGCGCGAATCGGTGAGCATCCCGATAAAACGGAACAGGAGACCCGTGTTGGACAGGGTTTTTACCTGCTGCTCCATGCCGTCCCTGCTGTCGAGGAACCACCACGCGGAGCCAAGCTGCATCTTGCCAGGGAGTCCGGACTGGAACGAACCCGTTATGGTGGCGAGCGGGTAATAATCTTTTGGGTTCAGGCTGTACAGCACGGTTTTTGGCAGGCCGCCGCGCCGGTTCATCTCATCCAGAAGCCGCGCCAGTTTTGCGGCAAGCGGGTGGTCGTGTACCACGTCAAAGCCGGTGTTAGGACCGAGCCGCGTAAGCGCCCCGCTGTTGATGGAACGAAGCGCGCTCATGTGAAGCTGCATGGCCCAGCCGTGCCTACTGTACTCACCGGCGAGGAAGCAGAGTATAAAAGTTTTATAAAGTTCCGCCTCCCGCGGGTCGGCCTCACCCCCGGACATGACCTTGTCAAAGACGGCGGACGCTTCATTTTCCCAATCCGCGTCCACGCTGCCGTTTGAGGCCGCCTCGAACGGCGCGTACTCCAGGTCATGATCGCTTGCCCGGCAGCCGTGCCTGTCGAAGTAGTCTACCCGCGAGGCGAGCGCCGCCATCATTCCTCCGAGGGAGTTTACCGGTTTGCCCGCGGCCTTGCCCAGTTCCGCGGCGTACGCTGCAAAACCTTTCCTGCCGATTTCAAGCGCCTTGTCCGGCCTGAACGAAGGCAGCACTTTTGTTTTTGTTGCCCCTGCCTTTGCTATGTTTTCGTGGTACTCAAGGCTGTCGATCGGGTCGTCCGTAGTGCCTACAGCGTACACCTTGAATTTGTTGAATATGCCGAACACGGAAAGGTCGGGGTCGTTCCGCAATTTGTCGTTGGCTTCCCGCCAAATCGCCGGTGCGCTCCTGCCGTCAAGCGGCGTGTCTATGCCAAAGTAGCGCTGTAACTCCAGGTGCGTCCAGTGGTAAAGCGGGTTTCCCAAAAGCCGGGGCGTGGTTTCCGCCCAGGCAAGAAACTTGTCGTAAGGTCCGGCGTCTCCCGTTATCAGCCTCTCGTCTATGCCGTTGGCCCGCATTGCCCGCCATTTGTAGTGGTCGCCCGCAAGCCAGATCGCCGCCAGATCGTCGTAGCGTAGGTCTTCCGCTATCTCTTTGGGTGAAAGATGGCAGTGGTAATCGAATATGGGCTGCAAGGCCGCCGCTTCGTGGTAAAGCCGCCTTGCGGTTTCCGTACCCAGCAAAAAGTCCCTGTCCATAAACTGTTTCATAAAATGATCTCCCCTGAGACATTTCAAAATGTAACCGAAAAGGCCCCCGTAGGACATTATAAAAATGTAACTTTAGATTTATGTATGGATCAAAGATTGTCAATAGAGGCTGTTCCAAAATCGGCGGTTCTATATTTTAAAAAATTTTTCTTGTAATTCGGGCGCATTTCCGGCCCTTCGTGCCGGAAACCGGGCTTTGCGGGGTTCCGCAAGGCAAGCCCCTTGGGTTGCCCCTCCATTCGCTACGCGAACGCTTCGCGCGAACGCTTCGCGCCCCTCCAATCCCTTGCGCGTTTCGTACACGACGGCTTTTTCGGCAATGATAGACCGGTAAATGTCAAATTACCCAGGTTAAGCAGTGTTGCCCTAGCCGCACGGCGCTCTCACTGCTATGATCTACCGGTATGGAACAGAAAAAACGGAAAATCAACGATGCCGAGGCGTACAGGGCGATAAGCGGGGTTTTCAAAAAGCGGCGTAAGGGTATGACGGTTGCGGATATGGTGGCAAAGACGGCGCTGCCTATAGAAACCGTGCGCGGCCTGATCAACGACGTTGCCGATGAATATTCGGCGCGTATTTCAGTGTCGGAATCCGGAGAAATTCTATACTCGTTTCCTTCCGGTTTTACCAGCAGGTACCGGGGTTTCAGGGTGCTTGCGGGAAGGGCTCTCGGCAAAATAGGGCGGGCGCTCGCAATGATCGGGACCGGGCTTTTTAAGGCATGGATCATGATTATGCTGGTGGGCTACTTTGTCCTTTTCATGCTGATTGCCCTCGCCGCGCTCGTGCTTTCCGCCGCCGCTTCAAATTCGTCCAACAGCAACAACCGGCGGAACAATTCCGGTGGCGGCCTTGTTTTTGTTTCCGGTATTTTCGATTTTATAATCAGAATCTGGTTCTATTCAGAACTGACAAAATCCTTAGACAGACGACGCTACGGCGTTTACGGCAGGCCGGAACCGCGCCCTAAAGGGAAACCGCTGTACAAGGCGATATTTTCTTTTGTATTCGGCGACGGCGACCCGAACGCCGCCATTGAGACGAGGGAGAGGCAGGCCGTCATCGCGTACATCCAGGCGAATAAGGGCCTCATCTCCCTCCCCGAATTCATGATTCTGACCGGTACCGGCGGCAACGAGGCGGATAGCCTTGTAAGCGCGTACTGCTCGGAGTACGGCGGTATGCCGGAGGCGACGGAGGACGGCACGGTTGTTTACCGTTTTGACGCGCTCCTGCTACAGGCGGACAGGGCCGGCCCTTCACCGGGCGGCTTTTCCACCCCGTTGAAACTGCCGGAAAAATTCTCTCAGAACAAAACAAAAATGAATATCTGGTTCTGCATCATCAACTCGGTGAATCTGATTTTCGGCTCATACTTTTTTGTAAACGCGATGAATAGCGGGCATATCCTGACAGAGCGGCATTTTAGCGCCGCATCGTTCCTGTACGCTCGTACTTACGTTATGACGGGCCATTTTATTGCCAACCCGCTCCCGTTTATTTCAATAGGGCTAGGTGTCGTGCCGCTTGTGTTTTCATTGTTTTTCTGGCTAATACCGCTGGCCCGTTACGCGCTGCTAAAAAAAAATAACGAAAAAATAAAACTGGAGAATCTCCGTAAAAACGCGTTCATGTTTATTTGGGACAACCCGTCCGCAGTAAAGCCGGGCGATATAAACCCGGCTCAAAAAGAATGCCGCCCTAAAAATATGGACACGGCACGGGAGCGGGTGATAAAAGATATGTGTCAATATTCTGTTCCGGATGTCTCCGTGAATGAAGCGGGCGAGACGGTTTATTCGTTTAATGAACTTAAGCGTGAAAAAGACGCGCTCGCAAAATGCCGTTCCGGCGTCGGCCCGGGCAGTTCGGAACTTGGCAAAATAATCTTTAGGGCCTAAGATGCGAAACCAGCGGCTTGCGGCATCCTTTGGAATGGTAAACGCACGGTGCGCCTTCATCGCCGCCTGTGTTGCCGGGTTGCTGCTTTCGTTTGTTTCGTGCGCGTCGACGGGGGCCGTAAAAAAAGACGTCAAAACAGGAAACGAATTCGCGGAACTGCCGCCGGGCGCTTTGACGTATATACGCTTTGACGTAAAGCCCTCCAGAGGCTTGCTGGATGGTTTTTTGACACGGCACAGGCTGAATACCAAAACGCTTAAAACATTTTTTGACAGAACGGATACCGCTGTCGCGGCCGTATACCCGAAACTGGCGGGAGAGTCCGGCACGGGGACGCGGCGTTTTCTGCTGGCCGCTTACGGCAAAAACTACCCCGCCGCCCTCTCGTCATTTTCGTTGTTTTTTAACCCCGCGTGGAAGAAAACGAGGTCCGTAACGGGTAAAAAGTACTGGCGATCCCCAAAAAACGGCGTCTCGTTGTTCATGCAAAGGGACAAGGCGCGTATTTCGGACGCCGACCCGTTTTTTATAGAAGACGGCGTGGAAACACCCGTAATTTTTCGTATTTTCAGCGCGGACGCCGACGTCTCCGCATGGATCACAAAACCGGACTTCCTGGACAAGGCGCTCGCGCGCATGGACATCCCGATAACGATACCGGCCACCGGGCTGTTCATCAGCGCTTCAGCGCATGAAAAAGGCTGGAAGGTCGATTTCCGGCTGGAAACGCCGGGCCGGGCCCAGGCAAGGGGGCTTGTCTCCGTGCTGGCCCTCGTTAAAAACGCCCTCGACCGCGCTTATATAAAAGACGCCGGAATCGCGGCACTTGCCCGCCTACTGCTCTCGGAGCCGCCGTCCGTTGACGACAACGCGCTGATCCTGAGGTGTCCGGCAATTCCCGAAGCCACGCTCGCTGGACTAATAGCTTCGTTTTCAATACAATTGAATCGATAATTTAATCAACAACAGAGGAGTTTATGCCTACATACGAGTATGAATGTAAAAAATGCGCCCATGCGTTTGAATTGTTCCAAAACATGAGCGATGAGCCCGCAAGGGTCTGTCCAAAATGCGGCGGCGAGGTCCGCCGTTTGATAAACGGCGGTGCCGGGGTCATTTACAAAGGCGCCGGTTTTTATTCAACGGACAAGGCCGCGCCGTCCGCCGCCAAAAAAAGTTCCGGCGGCAAACCGGACGCCGCCTCGCCGTGCGCTTCCTGCCCTCATTCAGACGGCGCTTCGACCTGTCCTGAAAAGGCCGCCGGGTAGCCCGAAAACAAGCGTATTTATGGGAAAAAAGAAGCCTCGCTTCTTTTGTGACGGATGTGGTACGGAGGTTTCCGCGGACACGGACATCTGTCCGCGCTGTGGTAAATTTTTTGCCTCGATCCGCTGCCCGAGGTGCGGTTTGAGCGGAGACGCGGGCGCGTTCGGCAAGGGTTGCCCCGCCTGCGGCTACCCGGCCCCGCGTTCAAACCGCGGCGACGTCCGCTTAAGGACGCCACGGCGGGGCGGTGCCCCGCCGTGGCTGTACGCCGTATGCATAGCTTTGTTCGCGTTGCTGGTGACCGCCCTGTTCGTGTACATTTCACGTTAGTTTTGTCGTTGCGGACGTGCCGGGCGGAGCTTGGCCTGACAGTTCCCCCTACACATAAAAACCGGTTTTGTGTATTATAGTATATATGAAACGCTTTATTTTTTACGGACTCGTGTCCGTGGTTTTGACTTTTGTTCCGGCGGCCTTGTTTGCGCAAAAAGCCGATACCGAAGGGCTTGCGCCAAGTATAGATTTAAGCGCACTCAAGGTTGACACGCCTGTCGTCCTTGATTCAAATGTCGCTTTTGCCGACGACAGCAAAAAATGGGTGGCTATGTCTGCCGAGGTACACGCCGTCACCCAAGCGCCCATAGAAAAGCTTTACGCTATTCTGCACGACATCGAGAATCAGCCCAAGGTGTTCAACAAGGGATTAAGTGTTACAAAAAGCGCAAAAATTGAAGGCTTCGCGGAGGACGGCACGATCGCCACCTTTACGACAACGGCAGTCGGGCAGGACACTGTGTACACCGCGCTTGTCTCGGAAAGGACGGACCTACCCAATTCCGTGTTTATCATGGTAAGACAAACGAAGGATAACGATCAGATACGGAATCTGTACGCTACGTGGTACATTTCTACCGTAACCATAAACGGCGCGAAGTACAGTTATATCCGCTTTTACGATTCGAGTGAGGCCGCCGGCGGCAGCATTAAAAAGGGACTCATCAGCGCCGGTATAAATTCCGCCCACACCTCGTCAATAAACCAGCTTATAGC
>JAITKQ010000119.1 GCA_031278295.1 Spirochaetaceae bacterium
GCGACTCTGACGCTAAGGGCGGAAGGCGACTCCACAACAAATTTGAATGGCGAGCCGATCGGCCTGGAAGAGGGACTCAACAAATATACGATAACCGTTACTCCGGCGGATAACTCGGAATCAAAAGAGTACCCCGTACACGTTGTCAAACTTCCCGACCTTACGTTAAGCACGTTTAAGATAACGAAAGATGATTGGATGCAGGAGTTAGAGCCTGGACGCCGTGCAGACCGTTTGCGCTAAATACGGGACCGTCCCTTCATAATCAAGCTAAAAGCTGACCGCCTAAAGGCGGTGGTTTTAAACCTGGCAGCTGGAAAATAATACCCCCCCCCCCCCCTTACCCGTTCCAATCGGTCTTAGGCAAGCGGCAAAACGGCAGGCAAAACAGCTTAACGCTGTTTTGCGGCGACCGGGATCAGTAACACCGACAAAAATACCCCCTCCCCCCTATCACTTACAAAACAGCGCGACGTATAATCATGCATTATATATGCATAATTATTAAGAAAAAAATATTTGACAACGGGGATTCACAGACTATAATTATCAGATACGAATCGTTTTTAAGGAGATACTATGCAAAATGTTAAAATTATAATTTGGGGACTCGGCGCTATGGGATCAGGCATTGCGGAAATGCTGCTGGAAAAAAAAGGCGTTGATATTACAGGCGTTGCGGGGC
Source organism: Spirochaetaceae bacterium (assembly GCA_031278295.1). Taxonomy (GTDB): domain Bacteria; phylum Spirochaetota; class Spirochaetia; order Treponematales; family Breznakiellaceae; genus JAIRMY01. Next base: position 686 of record JAITKQ010000119.1, read on the forward strand.
GCGGCGGCAAAGTTGGAAAAAGCATGTACGATTTTTTATCGGTAAAACGGGACGGCAGGCCGGATGTAACAATCGGTTCACCGGAAGATATTATAAAAGAAAAAGCGGCGGACGTGGTAATGCTATGCACAGATTCATTTACCGCGAAGGCTTTTGACAAAATAAAATTCATTCTGGAAAAAAAAATTAACTGCGTCACCAGCGCGGAAGAGATGGCTTACCCAAAGGCGCGGGAGCCGGAGCTTGCGAAAAAACTTGATGAGATTGCCAAAGCAAACGGCGTTTCCGTGCTTGGTACAGGGATAAACCCCGGACTCATCATGGACCTGCTTGTAATACTCTTGACCGGCTGCTGCAAAAGCGTTGACCATATCACGGCGCGGCGGGTAAACAGCCTTTCGCCGTTCGGCCCCGCCGTGATGGAGGAACAGGGCATAGGCATCACGCCTGATGAATTTTACGGCGGGGTAAAATCAGGCAGGCTGTCGGGACACGTCGGGTTTGCCGAGTCTGTAGGTATGATTTCCGATGCGCTCGGTTGGAAACTGAGCGGCTTTGAGCAATCTATGGAACCTATCATCACGGAGCTTGACCGCAAATCGCCTCACGGTTTTGCAAAAGCGGGAAATGTGGCAGGCTGCGCTATGAAGGGGCAGGGCTATGTTGACGGCAAACTTACGATAGAGATGGACCACCCCCAGCAGATTGAGCCGGAGCAAGCCGGCGTTAAAACCGGCGATTATGTGATGATCCAGGGCGAACCTAATATCAACATGGTAAATTCCCCCGAAGTACCGGGCGGCATAGGCACGATAGCCATGCTGGTCAACATGATACCGCACATCATCAACGCCCGGCCCGGTCTGCAAACCATGCTCAGCCTCCCCGTCCCTCACGCCATCATGGGGGACATGCGGGATATGATATACGAGGTTTAGCATGGTAAAAAAGAATACATGGGTCTTGATACATAGAATCATTCTAAAGCCCTGTGAACGCGCGCCTCAGGTGCCGGACGACACAAAACAGGCGCCGCTTGAAATGTGGGTAAAAGGACGCCTGCTGCATGATGCGGAGATTGGCGGGGCGGCGTTGATTACGACGCGGACGGGGCGGACTGAGGAAGGGACGCTGCTGGAGGCAAACCCGGCGTACCGGCATGGTTTTGGCGATTTTGTGCCTGAGCTGCTTGAGATAAGCGAGCAGGCGCGCCGCATCGTATTTGAATGAGGAATGAGGAATGAACAGTAACGATTACGCTTCGGTCATGGACCGCAAGGGCGCGATTATGAAAAAATCCGTGGGGATAGACTACGACAAGTTTGAGAGCGGCGGTATAGCGTTTGATTACGAGCGGATGATGCGCGAGACGGGCTACACGCTGGACGAGATGCGTAAGATACAGCGGGAGCTTCATGTCGGGAATACGCCGCTGATTGAGTTGCGGAATCTGACCGCTCTGGCCCGGAAGTGCGCCAAGAGGCCGGGACGCGGGGCGCGCATCTTCATCAAAGACGAGGCTGCGAACCCTTCCGGGAGTTTTAAGGTGAGGCGGGCGGCGGCGTCCGTATACCACGCGAAAAAACTAAGGTTTAAGGGCGTAATTTCCGCTACAAGCGGAAATTACGGCGCGGCTGTCGCGTGCCAGGCGGCTATGGCGGGTCTGAAATGTATAGTCGTACAGGAATGTTACGATTCCAGAGGCTTGGGGCAGCCTGAAATCATAGAAAAGGCGCGGAAATGCGAGGCGCTTGGCGCTGAAGTCGTACAATTATCCGTGGGGCCGGAGTTGTTTTACAAATTCCTGCTGCTTTTGGAAGAAACCGGCTACTTTAACGCTTCGTTATACACACCATTTGGCATTGCCGGCATAGAAACGCTCGGCTATGAGATAGCGGAACAGTTTAGGGAAAGACCGGGACGCGACCCGGATGTGGTGGTATGCACCAACGCCGGCGGCGGCAACCTTACAGGCACAGCGCGGGGACTGCATAAGGCCGCGTACAAGGGCTGCGTTGTCGGGGCAAGCGTGAACCTCGCGGGACTCCACATGGCATCTGACAGCCAGTTCAACAAAAAATCGTTCACGACGGGGCATACCGGCTTCGGCGTACCGTTTGCCGCGTGGCCGGACCGCTCCGATGTCCCGCGTTCCGCCGCCCGCCCGCTCCGCTACATGGACCGCTACGTTACCGTAACGCAGGGCGCCGTGTTCTACATGACAGAGGCGCTGGCAAGCCTTGAGGGGCTGGAAAAGGGTCCGGCGGGCAACACGTCGCTTGCCGCCGCATTCGCCCTTTCGCAGGAAATGCCGGAAGACGCTATAATCCTCGTGCAGGAAACGGAGTACACGGGAGCGGGAAAACACGTCCAACCTCAACTGTCTTTTGCCAAATCCAACGGAATCGATGTGTTTTTTGGAGACCCGGCGGACGAAAAGCCCGGCGTAAACCTGATTCTGCCGTCTCATCCGTCTTTGATCAAGGCAGCCGAGCTTGATTTAGACCATATACGGGCATCCCTCGTCAAAACAGCGGTAAAAAATCATGGCAAAAAGCCAAACGAAGCGGATATTACATTCCTTGCGGAAGAAACTCGTAAAGATACAGCGTTTGTCAACGGCGTTATAGACAGTATGAACGCCGAAACCGGTTTATCTGGAGGCAAAAATGCAAAGACGGGATGATTTTAACGAGCGGCGAAAGAAATTTGACGGCATGAGCGATGAAGACCTGTACAAATACTTTTGGGAACTGACGGGCAGGGTGGTGGAGCCTTTGCTTGAGCTTGGACGCAAAAACACATCGCCGTCTATCGAAAGGTCCGTGCTGTTACGCATGGGCTTTTCATCGCCGGACACCAAGGCAATCGTGAACGGCTGCATAGACAGGGCTTTGATGGGCAAGGGCGCGGGGCATGTCGTGTACAGGCTGGCCCGCGCGAAAAATATCCCCATAAAAGAGGCGGGCGCGATGCTGGTACGCGGGGAAGGCTGGGACGAGGCCGCCGCCCTTTTTAAGCGGGCCGGAGGAAAATGATGTGTACACAAAAACTGGAACATGGCAAAAAGATAGACGTAGAAAATATCCTAAAAGATTTGGACAAGTACCGGCCCAGGCGGCGGGGCTGGATATGGCGCAAGGCGGCGGCGTCCAAAAGGCTGGGGCCCTTTGACTACCGCGACTCAAGCGAGCCGCTCGAAAACGCTGTGCCGCTGCCGTCCGCCAAGTATTTTGGCGGCATAGACCCGCAGCCACTGCCGGTGATCACGACGGAGATAGCGTCCGGGCGTTTCGAGGACGATATACGCCGTATGCGTATGGCGGCATGGCACGGAGCGGATCATATTATGGTGATCAGGACGGCGGGGCAGTCGCACATAGACGGACTCATCGAGGGGACTCCTCAGGGCGTGGGCGGCGTTCCTATAACGCGCAAGCAGATTCGCGCCCAGCGTAAGGCGCTGGACATGATAGAGGACGAGGTTGGCCGCCCCATCAACTACCATTCCTACGTTTCAGGCGTGGCGGGGCCGGAGGTGGCCGTGCTGTTTGCGGAGGAAGGGATAAACGGCGCCCACCAGGACCCGCAGTACAACGTGCTGTACCGGAATATCAACATGGTGCGCTCGTTTGTCGACGCCTGCGAGTCGAAAAAGATTATGGCCTGGGCGGGTATGGCCCAGATTGACGGGGCGCATAACGCGAACGCGACGGCGCGTGAGGCATGGAAGGTCATGCCGGAACTAATCGTGCAACATTCGATAAACAGCCTCTTTTCCGCGAAGGTAGGGATCAAGAATTCAAACATCTGCCTCTCTACCGTGCCGCCGACCGCTCCGCCCGCCCCCTGTGTTTTCATGGACCTGCCGTACGCGGTGGCCCTACGCGAGCTTTGCCGTGATTACCGTATGCGGGCCCAGATGAACACCAAGTACATGGAAGCCTCCGCCCGTGAAAACACGGTAACGCACGTCCTCAACATCCTTGTCTCCAAGCTGACAAGCTCCGACATACAGTCAACGATAACGCCGGACGAGGGACGCAACGTCCCCTGGCACATTTACAACGTGGAAGCCTGCGACACGGCGAAGCAGGCTTTCATGGGGCTGGACGGGCTTATGGACATGGTTCAACTGAAAGACGAGGGACCCCTGCGAGAAAAGGCGCGGGAGATAAAGGAACGCGCCTGCCTCTTCATGGAGGAGATACTGGAAGCGGGCGGCTATTTCAAGGCGGTTGAGGAAGGCTTCTTCGTCGATTCGGGGTACTACCCGGA
>JAITKQ010000141.1 GCA_031278295.1 Spirochaetaceae bacterium
ATGGCGGGCGGGCTTGTCAGCGCCGAAACTGCGCGTTACGCGTACGAAGCGGGGTTTTATGTGCTTGAATTAACGGGAGAGACCGTTAGCCTCATCCCGCCGCCCGATGGTTTCAAACCGGGAATGTGGTAGCGGGGGAGGAAGGAAGAAGGCGCTAAACGTGACCGGAAATTCGGGTTTTCCGGCTGTTTCAGGGCTGACCTTTCCCGCACGGGTATTCGGTTTGAGGCGAAAAGGGCTGCCTTTTCTGAATACGGATTACTAATCTTTTCATCACCGAAAAAGACAGCCTCCTGTTACTGCCTCTAATTACGCGGTCTTTACCGGCGCGTACCTTGGCGGTATTACGGACTATATTGACAGGACATTTCGCGGTCTTGCTTACCGCGCCCTTCACGGTAAATATGCTTTTATTATCTATACCGAAAACGGCATAGACAGGGATTTGCCGCCTGAATGTAAAATTACCGCAGGCTTAATTACTATTCCCCGTATTGGTATATAATTGGCATAAGCGTGCGTACCGTACAGCAGCTTATACATTGGCAGGGGGAGCGGGTTATGGCAAGGGTATTTGGTGATTCCGGCAGCGGTGAAATTCCGGAAGAAAGCGAAGAATATTTAAATAAACAAATCATAACCTGCATCGGGAATAAACGGCGGCTGCTGCCGTTTATTGCGGCAGGGCTAAACAAGGTTTTGCTGCGGCTTGGCAGGAATGTAATTAAAAGTTTTGATGTTTTTTCAGGTTCCGGAATTGTCGCGCGTTACCTAAAAGCCTATTCTTCAAAGTTAATCGTGAATGATTTGGAGAAATATTCTGAAGTGATAAACGCCTGTTATTTGTCAAATTTATCGGAAATAAATATGCGGGAATTGTTGATGCTATACAACAGGATACAAAACCGACTGGAAGGCGGAAATCTGGAGCCGGGCATTATTGCAAAACTCTACGCGCCGCGAAACGGGGATGTGATATGCAAAGGCGACAGGGTTTTTTATACATACAGAAACGCCTGCTATATTGATACGGCAAGAATATGTATCGAGGAAATGCCGGATCAATACAAGAATTATTTTCTGGCCCCCCTGCTGTCCGAAGCCTCGGTACATACAAATACTTCAGGGGTGTTTAAGGGTTTTTACAAAGATGCAAATACAGGCACCGGTAAATTTGGAGGCAACAATGAATACGCTTTATCAAGAATCCTTGGAAACATAAGCCTGCCATTCCCGGTATTTAGCAGTTTTGAATGCGAATATGAAATTCACAGGGGTGACGCAAACGTCATTATTGATTCTGTTGAAGATGTCGATTTGGCATATATAGATCCGCCGTACAATCAGCATCCCTATGGATCAAATTATTTTATGTTGAATTTAATAGTTGACTACATTGAACCGCGGAATATCAGTAACATTTCCGGAATTCCCGATAATTGGAACAGGTCGTATTACAATAAAAAAACGTACGCATACAGTGTGTTCAGGGAACTTGTCGAAAAAATCAGGGCCAAATATTTATTAATATCGTTCAATTCGGAAGGGTTTATTACGCATGCTGAAATGATGGATTTATTAAAAATGGCAGGGAAGCTGGAAATTCTGGAAACAAAATATAATGTTTTCCGGGGCGGCAGGAATTTGGTAAACAGGGATATCCATATCAAGGAATATTTATATTTAGTCGAAAAAAAATGAGCCGCCTAAAAAACCTTCGTCCGTTGCCGGCGGCACGGGCTGATTTTTTCGTTACCCGGCACCGCTTCCCCTCTTGATAATGCTACCCTCATAAATATACTGTATGGCCGCTAAACAATTCCCGCATAACGCATTGCGTCAACGGGATTCCGCTTGAAGTCCAATCCGCGCCGGTTGAAGGATCGTCTAGGCCGGCGTCAATCGGGCCTGGCGGTCTCCTGATCCGCGATTTCCGCAAACCGGATCAGCAAGCGCACAAAATTCCGCGTGTCATCCTCGCCAAAGCGGTCTATAATGCGCGATGTCAAAGCGTCCATGTCCTTTTCCCCCCTATTAACCGCGGTTTTTCCCTTTTTGGTCACGGTGACAATAATTTTGCGGCGATTTTCGCGATCTATCCCCCGCCGGATATAAGCACGCTTTTCGAGGCTGCCCAGCATTTGGCTTATCGCCGCTTTTGAGACAGCCAGGGTCTCGTGCATCGCGTGATGAGTCGTTTGATTCGCGGGGTGTGAATCCCCTGCCGTACCACAATCATTTTTGTCACAGTTCCCGATGTGCTTGAGGGCGGAAAGCTCGGCGATCGAAAGCCCGCCACCCCCGGCGTTCGCCAGAAAACGAGAAATAGCGCCCACCGCCTTTTTAAAGTAAAAAAGCGCGTGTAACAAATCTTTTTTTAGGTCATCGTTCATGTTGCTTCCCCTTTATTCGCACAATTCAACTGTTTAAACAAACGGATGCTCAAAACAGCGGCGACACAGGTTGTAAGCCCGTCCGCAACAGGCTGACAATACATAAAACCGTCAAAGTGCCAGAGATTATCAAAAATAAAAAGAAGCGGAAGGTAAAAGAGAAAATCACGTCCCAAGGTTACAATGGTTGCCAGCAGTGATTTTCCCAGCGCCTGAAACGTCACCATCATCGTCATTTGAAGGCCGAGAAAAGGCAATGACAATAGCGTCGCGTAAAGCAACCTTGTTCCCGCGTCTACCGTGGCCTCGTCACGGATAAAAAGGGTAAAAATACCCCGGCCCAAAAAAACAAAAACAAGCGTAAAAAACACGGCCAGAAGCGTTGAATATATCACGGTAATACGAAACCCCGCCCTGAGCCGCCCTAAGTTTTTTGCCCCATAGTTAAAACCGGCAAAAGGCTGGTAGCCCATCGCAAGGGCCATGATGAGCATAAAACTAATTGACCCGATCCGCTGGTTGACACCGCTTCCGGCAATGACAAAATCACCGTAACTTGAGGCAACCCGGTTTCTGAATACAAAACAGATCGTCATCGCGATGTTTGACAGCGCCGCGGGAATACCGATTTTCAAAATTTCCGCATAAAGGCGGACATTCGGTTTAAAGTCTTCCGGGTGTATTGACAGGACTGAACGGCCTGATGTGAAATGAAGACAGCAATATATCACCGACGCGATCATCCCGATAACAGTGGCCCACGCCGCGCCGGCGATGCCCCAGTCCAGCGCAAGAATAAACACAGGATCAAGGATGACATTAAGAACTATCCCGACAAGCATACCCTGCGTCGCTTTGGCGGTAGCGCCCTCACTGCGCATTTGACCGGAAAGCGCGATGTTAAGTAGCGCCACAGCGATAAACGCGCTGATGATGGAAAAGTAATCGTCCGCGTAAGAAAAGGTCACATCGCTTGCCCCGCTGACGCGCAGAAACGGTCCCTTGAAAAGGAAGAGCGCGGCCGTAATTATAAACCCCAGACATAGGGTTGTCCAAAAGGCTACCGAACATGCCTGCTTTGCCTCTTTGCCCTTTCGTGCTCCAAGAAGCCGTGAAATATAGCTCGCCGCCCCTATGCCAAAAATATTCCCCACACCCTGCGAAACCATAAAGAGCGGCATGGCCAGCGAAATACCCGCCACCATATTCGGGTCTCCTGTCTGCCCGATAAAAAACGTGTCTGTTATATTGTAAATCAACTGCGCAATCATAGCCAGCATCATGGGCAAAGCCAGCCTTATGATCGCTATGGCCGGACGCTCCTGTTCCATAAGCGAGATACTGTCGTCGTTCAATGGTCTAAAACTCCTTTGATGTAAAGTACTTTAATGTTAATATATTAACTTTTAAGAAAAAGTCAAGGCCTGTCAGTTAAACGTAAGAGACTGTTCCAAAACCGCCCCCGCTACGCCGGGGGCGTTTAGCGCAGAGTCGATTTGTTTTGGAACAGGCTCGTCTACACTCGTTTACCGTTCCATCATTGCCGGTATTGCCGGCATTGCCGAAAAGCCGTCGTGTACGCAACGCGCAAGGGATTGGAGGGGCGCGAAGCGTACCCGCAGGGAATGGAGGGGCAACCCAAGGGGCTTGCCTGGCGGAACCCCGCAAAGCCCGGTTTCCGGCACGAGGTGCCGGAAATGCGCCCAAATTACCTGAAAAATTTTTGTAAATGTAAAACTGCTGAAGCCTTACGGCGTTCCGCTTACAATACCGGTGATACACGCTATACTATGACGTATGGCATACTGTGTGGTATTGAGAAAGTGTGTAGCCGGATATAAAGACTCATGCCGTACAAAGGTGTGAAAATGAGGCGTTCATCGTTGATTCCGGACAGTATTATAGCGTACACGCGGCATACGATCCGGTCCGCCCGGAACGGCCGCCACGCCGGGCCATGTAACAAACGGTGAATGTACGGATGCTGAATCGGATGGCCGGTAAATGTATGTTGAAACGCTTTGTACTTGTGATAACGGCTGTCGCGCTGTTTGTTTCCTGTGCGCCGGTACGGTCAAGGTTGAAACTTGTGCAGGGTAACGTCTACTTTTCACGGGGAAAGTACGCGGAGGCCGCCGGCTTTTATATAGAGGCGATGGACGATCCAAAAACGGCGCCTTACGCCGCCTACTCACTCGGCGCCGCCTACTTCGTGATGGAGCAGGACGAGGCGGCGCTTGCCCGTTTCGGCGAGGCCGAAAAAAACGCCTCGGTGGAAGAGAACCGTGAACTAATCTACCGCAGCCGTTACAACAGCGGGATCATTCGTTTTACCAACGGCGATTTCGAGGGCGCGGCGGCTGATTTTAAGAGGGCGCTGGAGGTGGACGGATCGCGTGTCGATGCCAAACTTAATTTTGAGCTAAGTATGTTGTCGTTGACGCGGAAGGGAGAAAGCGCACAGGTTAGAACCACGCAGGAAGGCTCTGTTTCCGCAAACGAGACTCGCCGGAAAAGTGAAATCCTGTTCAACTTTGTGCGCCAAAAAGAATCGAAGCGCTGGAAGAGTTGGGACTTTGCCGGTGAAACGGACACGGACGGCCCGGACTATTGAATTTTATATTGAATCTTATACACCGAATCCACTACGCTTACAAAAAACGCATTTTTTATACTGTGCCGGCGGAATACGGCGCTTATCTGGAGATACAACGTATGAACAACATGAAAACAGGGGGGAATCGGGTGGAGGCGGGTACTGATTGGGACAGGTAGAAATATTTGATACTACACTGCGGGACGGAGCGCAGGGTGAGGGAATCAGCTTTTCCGTGCAGGATAAACTTGCGATAACGGAGGCGCTGGACGAGCTTGGCGTCGCGTGGATAGAGGCCGGGAATCCGGGCAGCAACCCAAAAGATGTTGACTTCTTCAGGCTGGTAAAGAAAACCCGGCTTGCGAACGCCCGTCTTTGCGCGTTTGGCTCTACCCGGAAGAAGGGGGTGCGGGCGGAAGATGACGAACAGCTTGCCAGCCTTCTTTCGGCGGATACGGAATTTGTCGTGGTCTTTGGGAAAGCCTCAACGCTGCACGTCAGGGAGGTGCTAAAGGCAAGCCTGGATGAGAATCTGGCGATGATTGCCGAGACGGTACAGTTCCTGCGGAGGGAAGGCCGGACGGTCTTCTTTGACGCGGAACACTTTTTTGACGGCCTCGCCCGGAACCGCGACTATGCGCTTAAAAGTATAATGACGGCGGCGGAGGCGGGCGCGGCGCGTATAATCCTCTGCGACACCAACGGCGGCAGCTTTCCCGGCACGGTAACGGAGGGTACGCGCGCCGCCGCGCAATGTCTTGCGGAACACCCCGCCGCGCCGCCGCTTGGCATACACGCGCACAACGATTCGGGTCTTGCCATCGCCTGCTCCATCGCGGCGGTGGAGGCAGGCTGTGTTCAGGTACAGGGTACTCTACTCGGCTTTGGGGAACGTTGCGGCAACACCTGCCTCGCCGCGCTGATTCCGAGCCTCCAGTGCAAGATGGGCCTGCGCTGCCTGCCTGACGGAAAGCTGTCACATCTTACAGAAATCAGCAGGCGGGTGGCGGAAATCGTCAACTGTACGTTGAGCGACGATACGCCGTACATCGGGACGCACGCCTTTTCACACAAGGCGGGTATGCACGCGGACGCGATCCTGAAAGTACGCTCATCGTTTGAACATTTGGACCCGGCCTTGGTCGGCAACGGGCGGCACTTTCTGATGAGTGAACAGGGGGGCAGGGCCGCGATAGCGGAGCGTGTCGGCAAGCTGGCCGGGGGTGTCAGCAAGTCTCACCCTGCGATAGGCGCGCTTTCCCGCCGCCTGAAGGCGCTGGAGGCCGAGGGCTGGGCCTTTGACGGGGCGGACGCCAGCTTTGAAATCCTGGTGTACAAAGAATTGGGCCTGTACAGGAATTTTTTTGAAATCATCGCGTACAGGGTACAGAGCGAACATCCGGCGGGCAAGCTGATGGAATGTTGCCACGCCTGGGTAAAGGTCTTTGTAAACGGCCAGTACGAGATAGCCGCGGCGGAGGGGGACGGCCCCGTCAACGCGCTTGACGGGGCGCTACGGCGCAGCCTGCTCCGCTTCTACCCGGAACTGGTGAAGATGCGGCTGTCCGACTACAAGGTGCGCGTAATCGACGGTAAACAGGCGACAGCGGCCAAAGTGCGCGTCCTGATCGAATCGACGGACGGCATTTCCGCCTGGACAACGGTAGGCGTTTCCGCCGACATAATCGACGCAAGCCGCCTTGCGCTGGTCGACTCTATCGAACACTACCTGCCACGCGCAAAACAATTGGTTGTGGACAAAGAAGGATGACAAAAAACGTGACGCGGGACGGCACCTTGGAGGAGTTCCCCGCTATGGGCGCGCCACCGCGCAAAGTACCCCTCATTCCACAGCGAAGCCTGTCCGCAAGGACGATTTGTAAACCCACGGGTGGCGACCCAAACTGCTAGGCCGGCGTATCGGGTACAAACATTATATCGCATCCCGCCCGCATAAGATATTTGTACCCGTTTTTTGTCAGCAAAGCGGTTATTTCGTTTCCATACCCATTTTCTTCAACAGTAATGAACCGAAAACTATACTCAGAAAAATTTATGCTGTTTAGTATGGGGAGTTCGTAACCTTCGACGTCAAGCGACATAAAGTCTATTGTTTTTATGGGATAATTTTTCATAATATCGTCAAATGTTTTTGTCGTAACGTTTATCCGTTCAAAATTACCCGATTC
>JAITKQ010000160.1 GCA_031278295.1 Spirochaetaceae bacterium
GCTACCGCGTAGCGGATGTGAAGCCCGCTGGCGGGCGCGGTCCCCGAAACATCGAATCGTTCCCCGCCTACAGCCGCGAATGCCTACCGCTTTTTGCGGAGCGAAGGCAGAACCCGAAGCCCGCCTGCGGGACGCTACCGCGTAGCGGACTTTAAACCCGCTGGCGGGCCCGCTGGCGGGGCGGGCAGCCGCGGTCCCCGAAACATCGAGTCGTACCCGGCCTACAGCCGCGAATGCCTACAGCCTTTTGCGGAGCGAAGGCAGAACCCGAAGCCCGCCTGCGGGACGCTACCGCGTAGCGGATGTGAAGCCCGCTGGCGGGCTTACGAAAAGCCCGCGGTCCGGTACAATCGAAGGTATGGAAAAAGCGGTTTATAATTTTTCCGGCACCGGTCTTGCGGGGGCGGATGAAAAGCTAATGTCTGCCGCGCGGATCGCGGTATTGGATGCGCTGAAGGTAAAGGCGGGTGAACGGGTACTGGTTATCAGCAACCCTATGCGCGAGGTTGCGCTTATATCCATGGCCTTGTACGATGCGGCGCTGGAAGCGGGCGGTAGGCCGGTACTTCTGTTTCAGCCATACAAGAGTCAGATGGATTTTGCCGAGGATGCCCTAGTCGCGGCGTTTGAAGCGTCGCCGGAGGTCGTTATCTCGGTGAGCGCCGGCAAGCTAGGCAAGGATAGACGGGGGATTGCCGCGCCCTACCGTCACGGGGACAAGACTTATGACCATATTTTTCACCTGAAGCAGTACGGCGAAGGATCGTGCCGCGCCTTTTGGTCGCCGGCTGTAACGCTTGACTCGTTCATACGTACCGTACCGGTAGATTACGGGCTACTGAAAGAACGCTGTGCGCGTGTCGGCGCGGCGCTGGACGAGGCGTCTTCCGTCAGGGTAAGGGCGCCGGGCGGTACGGATATAGTTATCGGGCTTGCCGGGCGCAAGGCAAAGCTGGATGACGGGGATTTTTCTAAGGCGGGGAGCGGCGGAAACCTACCTGCGGGGGAAACCTTCATCAGCCCCGAAAACGGCACTGCGGAGGGCCTTATAGTCTTTGACGGCTCGATCAGCCTGCACGACAGGGATATACTGATAAAGTCGCCTATCAGGTGCACTGTGGAAAATGGCTTTGTCCGCGAAATTTCCGGCGGCAGGGAGGCTTACGAACTGCGCGAAACGGTGACGCTTGCTGAGCGTAACGCGGTTCAGTTTGAACGGGAAGGCAGGATACCGTCCGGTTTGGGCGTCCTTTACGCGAAAAACGCGCGGAACATAGGCGAGCTGGGGATAGGGCTGAATCCGGCGGCGCGTATCAGCGGCAACATGCTTGAGGATGAAAAGGCGTTCAATACCTGCCATTTCGCGATAGGTCAGAACTATGACGAGGACGCTCCCAGCCTCATACACCTTGACGGCCTGGTTAGGAACCCCACGATCACGGCGCTTATGCCGGACGGCAGCTCGCGTACCATAGAGCAGGACGGCATCCTGTCTGAATAGATCAAGGTGGAGGAGGTGCGACCTGCGCCACAATTTTTTCAGAAATGTTTTTACACGGTTTAACGCATTCGGCCTGCTCGCGTTTTTCCTGACGCTCATTTTTTTGGGGGCCTTAATACTGAAATTCGGCGGCTCGTGGCGCGGGACTTTGAGCTTTACCGACGCCGTTTTCACCGCGGCCTCAGCTGTCTGCGTGGCCGGCCTTTCCGCGATAGACATATCACAGTTCAGCCGTGCCGGCGAATTCACGCTACTTTGTTTGATACAGCTTGGGGGACTCGGCATAATAAGTTTTAGCTGCCTTACCCTAATTATCCCCGGTATGCGGTTTGGACTTACCGGAACGGTCGCGATAAAAAACTTTTTTCTTGATGACATCGAATACCGCCCTAGGCGAATTGTGCGCAGCATCGTTGTGTTTACGTTCATAATTGAATCGGCGGGGGCCCTACTTTTGTCGTTTCTTTTTTACCGGCGCGGCATCGACGACTGGCTATTTATGGCGGTTTTTCATTCGGTATCCGCGTTCTGCAACACGGGGCTGTCCGTTCTTCCGTCCCAACTTCTTACCTTTCACGACGACATACCCGTCATGCTCGTCCTATCGACTCTGGTTGTACTGGGCGGTTTGGGTTTCCTTGTCCTGCACGATACCTTGCGCCTTGTCAGGGGACGTATACGCAAATTAAGCTACCACAGCAAGGCCGTGTTGTTCATGACGGCGCTGATCATTTTGGCGGGGACAAGCCTATTTTTTATTTTTGAACGCGGACGGGCGTTTGGCGGCATGAACACCGTTTACGCTGCGGTCAATTCACTGTTCCAAACCGTGAACACCCGCAGTTCCGGCTTTGAGGTGGTGAGTCAAACAAGTTTTTGCCAGCCTTCAAAGATGCTAAGCTGCCTGTTGATGATAATCGGCGGCGCCCCCGGTTCGATCGCCGGCGGTATAAAGGTAACAACACTTTTTGTCGTCCTGGTTTTTCTGTTAAAGAAGCCGGACAAGTACGGCGATATAAATGTTTTCCACCACCGGCTCCGGGCGGCTACGATTCACAACGCGCTGATTTTTGTGCTAAAGGCGCTGTTTCTGCTGCTACTCTGTGTCTGCGCGTTGAGCGTGGCCGAAGGCCTGCGCGGGAAACCCTTAGGCCCTCTGGTATTCGGCAGCATATCGGCGTTCGGGACGGTGGGCCTAGACCTGGGGATGACACCGTCACTAGGCACGGCAGGCAGGTGGATCATAATAGCGACCATGTTTGCCGGTCGCGTGGGCCTTTTCGCGCTGTCCTTCCCGACGATACGCCCGTCCCGCCGGAATCTTACATACCCGGAAGGCTCGCTTCTGTTGGACTAAGCCGCCGCCCGCCGGAAAATTCGTCATCTCCGGTACGATGCTGATTAACTTGAGGCCGCGCGGCATAGTTGGCGGTCGATCGGCGTCCGCCCATCTTTGTTGACATTCGCATTAAAGCAGCGCCGGCTACGTCAACCCTTATTGACGGGCCCGTCCTCCGTCCCCGTCCGGTACGGCGATAGCCCCCTTGCCAAAGGGGGCTTATAAAAAATAAATGATGTGTGTTATAGTGGTTTGAACTTCCTGGAGCGGTGCGAGAGCGGTTGAATCGGGCTCCCTGCTAAGGAGTTGTGCCTCGAAAAGGCACCGGGGGTTCGAATCCCCCCTGCTCCGAAAGAGGTTGTAGCTCAGTTGGATAGAGCATCAGATTGCGGATCTGAAGGTCGCACGTTCGAATCGTGTCAGCCTCAAAACCTTGCTTAAACGGCAAGGTCTTTTCATGAAAACCTGAGCGGTCAATAATTAGCTCCCGTCCGGGTTTTGACTGCCGATGAAGCGCCCTCTGTTTTCAGCCTTGCAACTTTCTTGGGTTTTTATTTGAGGCTGTTCCAAAACTTCAGTTTTGGGGAGACAGGCTTTGCTTATCCGGTAACCTTGAAAAAAGCAGTTTTGTAAGGCTAAAGCACGGCTTTAGCCCGGCTTTTAGCTTATGGCTTTTGGGCCCCAAAAACTGCAAGAGATAACAGCTCCGCCAAGGGCTACAGCCTGTTCCAAAACAGCGCCCCCTACGCCGGGGACCCGGCTATGACGGGGCCGTTTAGCGCACAGTCGATTTGTTTTGGAACAGGCTCATTTATCTTTGAACGGTTTCGTTTGGCCGCGCGGTTCGTGAAATTGCCGGCCCCGCGTCCGGCCCGGCCCTTGTATTTTTCGCTGGAATAACAGGAAGTATGTTGGTATATTATAAGTATGCCGTGATAGACGGCAAAATTTTTCAATAGAGAGGTAAACCATGAAAAA
>JAITKQ010000164.1 GCA_031278295.1 Spirochaetaceae bacterium
GAAAGACATGTCGTTGCCCCTACCCGTGAAAAGCGAGTTTTGGGCAATGAAAGCGGCCTGCCTGTTAAACTTGAGACTGCTACTCCGTCAGCGGGAAGTAACGGTTAATAGACCGTGTATCCTCCATAAAGCTGGTAAAGGTAAGGGTCTTGCCGTCATCGCTCACGGTGTAGGCCCCCGGATTCCATGAGGTTGTGCCGCCATCCGCTTTGTGGCCGTTGGTAAATGCGGTCCCCGCTTTGGTGCTGGCATCATAGTTGTATTCCCACACGGCTGTACTATTGTCGTGGGCATAGGAAATTACGGCCACAGTGGTCCCGGTCATACTGGCTTCATAACCGTTGCTCCGTTTTGGCCGGAAGGTCAGCGTGAGCCAGCTTGTATTGTCCGCTGCGGGCGTCGAGCCGCCCCACACGGAACCTGCAAGGTTTTCGTCAAGCGTCCCAAGATTTTCGGGGCTTGCCGCCACCGTGAGGTCCGGGGAACGCAGGCGATTGAATACCTTAGCGCTCCCGTGACCGCCAAAGTTGGTGAAGGTGAGGCTTTGCCCGTTTTCCGGTATCGTGAACACGCCGGGTGTCCAGCCGGTTGAAGTGATGCTGCCGCCCCCTTCGCTGCAAGTATAGTCCCACTCGTTGCTCGTATTGTCCCCCGAAAACGCGCCTATCATCTTGCCGTCGCCTCTGAATGTTATCGTAACCCAGGCGCCGCTCGGGTTTGTCCCGCCGTAGACAGCGTTAGCCAAAGTCGCCGGATTCCAGTTATTGGAAGGCGTATCCCCGCCGTTATGCCCACAGCCCGCAAAGATAAAAATAGACAACGCCGCCAAAACTGCCGCCGCGATCCCGATCCGCTTAAAAAAATATTTTTTCATCCTGTTAGTTCTCCATATTAAGGACTTAAAATGAGGTAGCGCCGTTTCGCGCCGTTGCCGGAAAACTTCCGGTAGACCTGGCCGGTCCGGGTGTGATAGCGGCGCTTCTTCCGCGCGAAAGCCCCGCATCAGGCGGCGAGCGGTTTCTGTACACAACGCCCGCTTTGCCACGAAATGAATGAACCTCCTCCGCCCTGAAGGGCGGGGTATTAGACCCTACGGCGGAATAAATGTATATAAGTTCAGGAATTACTAGAGAGCAATTTAGCCGAGAACGGGGGGGGGGGGGGGTATGTGGATATGACGGGCGGCGATTAGGCGCAGGTAATGCCGTGCCGCGTGTGGGTGTTTCCGCTGTTCGCGGTTATACTCCGCCATAGCCCGCTTCCTCCTGTTCCCGTCCTTCTAACGCGGGTAAATAAAAAAGCCCGATCACCGGTTTCAGGAACACGCGATGCGCCTTCCCACTACGAGTAATCGGGCTTCAGCCCTGCGCCGCATACTTCCAGTACGCGCACGTAAAATAATCTATGTATCCAATCTGTCGATCATGCCCGCCTCCGCAAAGGCTTCATGCCTTTGCGGAGGGGTGGCCTTGAATAGAGTATCTCAGGACATGGCTCTTTTTGTCAAGGGTTCGCGTTGCTTCACAGCAGTTTTACATTTACAAAAATTTTTCATGTAATTCGGGCGCATTTCCGGCACGAAGTGCCGGAAACCGGGCTTTGCGGGGTTCCGCAAGGCAACCCCCTTGGGTTGTCCCTCCATTCCCTCCGCGAAGGCTTCGCGCGAACGCTTCGCGCCCCTCCAATCCCTTGCGCGTTTCGTACTCGACGGCTTTCTCGCCAATGATAGACCGGTAATGTAAAATTACCGTTGCCTCCTCAAAAATATTACCGAAAAAGGCCCGTGCCTCATTTTGAAAATATTCCCCAACTTATAATAAGGACGCTCGAAAGAGGGCGAATGGGGTTAAACATGAAAGAAAAACAGGCGGTAACACGGGAATATAAAACCCCTTATCAAAAGGTAACGAAAAAAGAAAAGGCGGCCGTGCTCGATCAGTTCACCCGGTTGACCGGCTACCACCGGAAATCAGCGGTGAGGATATTGCGCGTAAAACCGGGCTGGTATCAGATTCTGAGTTTTAGACGGCGAGACAGTCAATGTTTGTAACGGCGGCTGACCATGTTCCCGTGCCCGCCGCCTCGAATTCAAACGACCGGACAAGATCCGTCGCGTTAAACAAAAACGCGCCGGAAACGGCCATAATGAGGCACTCCGCTAACACGAGGCGCGATTTTACCCGCTCAAACCCCACCATGATGCCAGTTTTAAACATCTGACATCTTTGTCGGGTTTTACAGCCGCCCCTGTCGTTACGCGGTTCATTGTCGTAGTGGAGTTTGCCAAGGCCTCCAACGCGGACGACGCGACAGCTGTACAGAAACCTTTTTCCCCGCTATATTTGAAACGAGGAGACAGACATGAGCGTTTTTAAGGAAAAAATCACGCTGGCCAATGCCAGTGACAAAGTAAGGGTTGAATGTGGCATTCTTAAAGAAATCCGCTCCGTTACGTTGGACGCCATGCCCGATACCGGTGCATGGACGCTGGTTATCAACGAGGATACCCGGCAAAAGCTGGGGCTTGCCATTGAAGAAACAGCGGCGTCCACCCTGGCGGACGGCAAAACCTGTACCTACGCCGTAACGGAGGGGGTGAAAATCCAGTGGAAGAACCGGAGCATTGTGCTCCCCGCCGTAGTGGTTCCCGACGTGAAAGACATACTCCTCGGCGCGTTGCCCCTTGAGGCGATGGATTTGATGGTTGATCCGGTGCATGAACAGCTGGTTGGCGTCCACGGCGATCAGCCCCTGCACGTTCTCTACTAACTCTCTGATACTAGCCTGAGTGCATAATATGTCAACCTATTTCAGGACGACAGCGCTGAGAGGATGCGGGGCGGCTTACCAGACGGGGCGGTACTCCCTGTTCATCATAAAAAATTGGCGGGTACGTTCATGTTGAGGGGAGGTAAAGATTTCTTCGGGCGTACCATCCTCTATCGGAATTCCTGAGTCAAAAAAGATTACCCGTGAGGAAACCTCACGGACAAAGCGCATCTCGTGGGACACAAGTATCATCGTCATACCGGCGGCGGCGATTCGTTTTATCACATCAAGCACCTCGGACACCCACTCGGGATCGAGGGCGCTTGTAGGCTCGTCGAAAAGCATCACCTCAGGGTCAAGCGCCAAAGCGCGGGCTATGCCGACCCGCTGCTGCTGCCCGCCGGAAAGACGGGAAGGGTATTCGCCGGCCTTGTCAGCAAGCCCGATGGAAGAAAGTATACTTATCGCCTTTTCCTCCGCCTGCGACTTGGGCTGTTTCTTGACCACAATCAGGCTTTCGGTAACATTCCGCAACACCGTCTTGTTTTTGAATAGGTTGTAATGCTGAAACACCATAGATGACTTGGAACGCAACCGGTGGACATCGCTCTTTTTTACCGCGGCGGCATCCACCGTCACATCGGCAATCGTAACGGTGCCGGCATCCGGTTTCTCCAGCCAGTTGAATGTCCGCAACAACGTAGTCTTTCCTGCACCGCTCGGACCTATGATTGAAACAATCTCTTTCTTATCGATGTCAATGCTTACATCGCGCAACACCATATTGCCGCCGAAAGATTTGCTGATATGTTCCAGCCGTATCATGTGCTTATGCTCCGCTCGTACTTCCGCGCCCGTTTTTCGGCCATTCCCAACAGCCGTCCGACTCCGGTGCAGATGACCCAGTAGATTACCGACACAACCACATAGATTTCAAAGAAACGGTAGCCCCGCGCCCCCACGATGCGGGCGCGCGCCATCAGATCAACTATTGATATGGTAAAGACCAAAGAGGTTTCCTTGATTAGCGACACGAGGGTGTTTGCCAGCGGCGGGAGCGCGATAGTGAAGGCCTGCGGAGCGATTATCCGTATCATAGCCTGCTTCATGGTCATGTTGACACTGTAGGCGGCCTCAAGTTGACCCACATCGACAGCGAGCAGGGCGCTACGGAGCGTCTCGGACATATAGGCGCCGGCGTTAAAAGACAGCGCGACTATCGCAAAGACCATGCGGGGTACGCCGTTTACGTTGAAATTCGTCCCAAAGTATTCGTTCAGCGCCCTGAGTATCAGCGGGATGCCGAAGTAGACCAGCATGATCTGCACCAGCGCCGGGGTGCCGCGGATATACGACACGTAAAGTTTGCATAGTCCCGACAGGAAGCGCACGTTGAAATACCGCGCCAGCGCCACGGCAAACGCTATGACGAGGCCTATAGCGCCCGCCGTAAGGGCCAGAAAAAGCGTCACAGGCAACGCCGTAAGAATCTCCGGCGTCGATTCGAGCATAAAGACCGGATCAAATATTTTTCCCATCTCTACGCTCTCCACGTTATTTTGGAACCGAGGCGGCTACGCACCGGCTTCCAGCGCCTCTTTGGTGGTGTAATCCTTGCCGAACAGGTATTTTCGCGAAATTTCCCGCAGTTTGCCGTTTGCGATGATCTGCTCCAGCGCCACGTCGAACTGGTCGCGTAGCAGTCTGCCTTTTTCGGTTTTGGGGAACAGCAGGTGTATGGGACCGACTGTCCAGCCGTCTTCGGTAAGAGGCAGCGAATCTATCTGGTAACCAAGTTTGTCCGCCGTAATCTGTGTGGTAACAACCGAACTGATAGTCGCGTCCACCCGCCCGTTGTCCAGCTCGGTCAGGGCGTTGGCGATGTTGCCGTCCGTGTAGACGATCTCGATTTTTGCCCCGGTACGCTTGATGTACTCCTCCAGTTGAACTGTGTAGGCTGCCCCCACTCCGGCGGCTACCTTTTTACCCTCCAAATCCTTGATGGAACGGATGTCGTTGCGTCCTTTTTTGAATACTACGCTATAGCTGTACCACATATAGGGTATTTTGGACAGGTAATACTTTTCTTCCCGTTCCTTGCGCCACGCGAGAAAGCTGGCTAAAAGATCGAATTCACCGCCTTCCAGAGCCACGAATATGCCTTCCCATGCGATAGGGACGAATTCGGCGCTGTACTCCGGCAGCAGTTCTACGATGGCCTTTACGGTCGCGACATCGTACCCGTCCGCTTCGCCTTTTTCGTTGACAAAGTTGTAGGGCGGCATCGCCCCTTCCGTGCCTATCCGTAACAGGGTAAGTCCTGCGGCTTCCTTCTCTTTCTTCGCTCCCGCGAACACCACCGCTCCGGCCAGAAGCAACACGAAGGCGGCGGTAATTTTTTTTCTGTTCATAGAAAACTCCTTAAAATACATAGGTTTACTAATACTACAGCCTAAAGTCCATCTATGTCCAGCCTTAATTGCAGGTGTTTTTTAAGAGCTCCTCTCTTTGAACGGCTGTTTCCTATAACTGCTTTTGCAGGGCTTGTATTTCATCCAGTTGATGGTGGTATTTCATTTTCCATGTGCCAAGTTTAAAACCACCGCCTTTAGGCGGTCAGCTTTTAGCCGAAATGCCTCATTTCAAAATGTAACTTTAGGGCTGGATGCCGCCCCAAGGCTGCGCCTTGAGATTTAGAAAAATGTAACTTTAAGCCGCCGGTTCACTACCCGAAGGGGAGCTGGCGGCGACGGCTTCCCGCAACGCGAGGATGCGAAGACGGCCTTGTTGACATTGTGCTGAAGCCTGACCGGATTGTAAAGCCCGCAAAGCCTTGAAAGCCCCGCTTTTACTTCGGAAGA
>JAITKQ010000174.1 GCA_031278295.1 Spirochaetaceae bacterium
AGCACGGCGCCGTTCACGCTGACTCTGCCCGCCGCGATCAGTTTTTCACAGGCGCGGCGGGAGGCAACCCCGGCGTGGGCCAGGTATACCTGCAAACGGATTGCGCCGTGCGCGTCCTCTTCATTTTTACAGTTCAAAACGATCCACTTCCGTTTCGTCCAGCTTTGGGAGATCAGCTATGCTTTCAAGCCGGAACAATGTAAGGAATTCCTTCGTGGTGCCGAACTGCGTCGGGTGTCCGGCGATGTCCTTTTTGCCGGTTTCACGGATCAGGCCGCGTTCGGTAAGCAGGCGTATCATGTTGTCCGCCTGTACCCCGCGTATCGCCTCTATCTCGGCGCGGGTTATAGGCTGGGAATAGGCTATTATGGCGAGAGTCTCCATCGCGGCCCGTGAAAGTTTTGCCGCGTTTTTACGTCCGTAACGTTCTTTTAACGCTTCCCAGTACTGTTTTTTGGGCGCTATCGTAATTCCGCCGCCTATCCTGACCAGCTCAACGCCGCTTTCGGCGTGGCTGTAACGTTCTTTCAGCGTTTCCAGCGCCGCCTCTACGTCATTTTCAGAGAGAGAGGTGATGCGGGCGATCTGTTTTTCGTCTACCGGCTCCGCTTCGAGAAACAGTACCGCTTCCACCAGCGCGTCGTTGCTGAAAGCGCCGTCTTCCTGTCCTTCAAGCGCTGTTTCGCCGCCGTCCGCTTTGCCTGAATCGTTCCCAAAAAATTCCTGGCTGTCAAGCTGATTCCCAAAGAGATCGGCCTGGTACGGCCCTGAGCTTTCCGTTTCTTCGTTATTTTCCATCGGTTTCCCCTCCGTCTGATGCCGAAACAGTATCCGGAAGCGGTCCGCGTATCTGTATATCGCCAAACAGTTTATGCTGGTAAATCGTGACGAGTCTGTACTTTACAGCCTCAAGTATCGCAAGGAACGCGCAGACTATGTCCATGATGGAGCCTTTGCGGACAAGCAGGTCGGTAAAATCACATTCCCCGCGCTGTTCGACAAGTTCCGTCATCAACGTTATCTTTTCGTTTATAGAAACTTCCTCACGCAGATCCATGACGCGCTCGCCGGAAAGATGGGATACTAGGCTGGAAAATATGTTGAGTAGTTCCCAGACATCCGCCTTCTTCCAGAGTAGATCCTCGTCGTCAAAGGGCAGCACCCTCTGAAGCTTTTTTCGTTCCACCACCCATTCCGCCTCGCGTTCCTTCTCTTCCATTAGCCCTGACAGTTTTTTGAAGCGCTGGTACTCGATAAGCTGATCCACAAGTTCCTGACGCGGGTCTTCGATCTCCTCGCCGCCGTCAAATTCAAGAGGAAGCAGCATGCGTGATTTAATGTAGAGCAAGGTCGCGGCCATTACATGAAAATCGGAAAGTTCATCAAGCTCAAGTTCCCCCGAAAAACCAAGGTACTCCATGTACTGCTCGGTAATCTGTGAAACCGGTATATCGTAAAGGTTCACGCGGTTTTGCTTTATCAAAAAAAGCAAAAGGTCAAGGGGGCCTTCAAATTCCTTTAGTTTAAACTGATAGAGTTCCCTGCGCTCCCGCGTACCCTGATTCGAAGGTGCATCCATATATGCCAACTATACCACAGCGGCCTCCCGGTTTCCAGCCGTCGCAAAGTTCTACATCTCCCGCGCCAGTTTGTCCGTACGCCACCATACAAGTTTTACCTCGTAATTGGTAGCCAAAAGCGCGGAAAGTATGCCTTCTTCCGATACGTCAAAGGTACAGTACATCAATTCATCACCGCTGACGTTTATTACGCCGCGCCGTTGTTCATCCGAGCCGTCCGCGGCAAGGAGCAAGATCGAGAAGCCTGTCTCTATAGGATAGTAAAAAAATACACGCCCCCCGTTCATAACCGCGAACATCGAATACAAAAGATTTTCGGCTACCTTCCGGCTGTTAACGGTTGAGTATGTCTCAAAAAACGGAATATCGACGCTTCCGGAAAAAGATGAATCGCCGGCGTTTATCATCCACAGGCATGAACGGTCGGTCTCGCGCCCTGATACCGTTTTTGTGGATTCATCCAGTATTTCACGGTAATAGTCGATTTTTAAATATATTTTCCGCTCGTCCGGGGCGATGCTTACGCCGTCCAGTGACGGCGTAAGGCCGAATCTGCCGGGTGGTACCGGCAGATTGCTGTTGGAAAATAAAATGTCATAAATTTGGTAGCCTGACTTATCGTACCA
The DNA here is from genome assembly GCA_031278295.1 of Spirochaetaceae bacterium. Classification (GTDB taxonomy): domain Bacteria; phylum Spirochaetota; class Spirochaetia; order Treponematales; family Breznakiellaceae; genus JAIRMY01. The sequence continues at coordinate 2,207 of JAITKQ010000174.1, forward strand.
AAAGACGCGCCGCCCGGCAGGCAGTTGGCAAACAACAACAATATCGTCGTCCTTCGACGTAAAAATATTTTCGATACGCGGAAAGGCCCCGCCCCCCCTGCCTTCCTGCCCCAGGTAATCAATAAATTTCCCGTCGGCGTCAAAATGGAGCACAAGGCGGTCGAGTATTATTTTTTCGTTCACATCGAAACCATGCCGTTCCGGCGCAAGCCTGTCCTCTACAAAAATATGTTTTTCCGAATTAACGGCGATGGAACCCGGCTCCTGTAGCGGCCATTTATAGGCCCAGCGGGTTATTGCGGCCCCCTCCGTCTTTTCACGCAGCGAGAAGGGCGGCGGGTTTGTTTCATCGTTGTAAATCAAAAACAACAGATCGCCGTAAGAATTGTAACGGGTTATTTTTTCACCATTTCCGTTTGAAATGTAAAAAAGCCCGTCCCGCATTTTTAACGCGGTCTTTCGTGTGCTACGCGCCCCTTCCAGAGCAAACATATCAATTTCATCTTCGAGGCGTCCTATACCGAAAGTGAACAGGTCTTCACGCTCAATGGAAGCGTTTCCGCTTTCCGAACATGACAAAAAAAGAAATATAAAAAACATAAGTGACACAAAGCGGACGCAAGCAGTCATCTATCATTTCCTTCTGAAAACACTGTAATTGATATACGGAAAAATATTGTTCCTGTGTTCAATATCAGTCAAAAACCTTGTACTTAAATAACTGCTGCCGAGCGCCTCGTATATCGTGGTAAAATTCTTTAAATGGGACTCAAGTTCATTCTTTGCGTAGTTTTTCCATTTGGGAAGAGAAATATTGTTTTGTGCCGAAAGCAGGCGCTGCCAATCGGAACTTAACGCAAGAAGTATTTCACGCGCCGCTTGGTTAAGGGCGCGCTCCTTAATTCCCGTTTCGTTTCTAAAACGTTCGGCCAATTCCGCCATGCGTTCAGCCGCGTGGAAAAGGTGCCGGTAAAAACTGTCGTTCGAAGCGTCAATCCAGGATTCGGCATAACCGTTAAAACCGGAGGAGGAGTATTCCGGCTTGGTAAGCTGGAACGGCATTTTTTCCTGGCTGTCCAGGTATTCTGACGGAGTCATGAATTTGATTCCGTTTTTTTTGCATCCGTTTCGGAAAACCGTTTCCAGAAATACCGGCCCCTCATGCCAGAATCGTCCCAAAAAGTCCGCGTTCCACGCGCAGAGGCTGAGGGCGTCCCCGTCCAAATCTTTACGCATCAGTTCGGAAGCGCGGTTGAGCGCCGAAACGCGCCTTTCAAGAAATACATTGGCAAAGTTCCGGGCCTTTTCCGCCGCAAACGCCGGATCGTAGGGCTCGCGGCGTCTTTCGTTGTCCCCTATAGAAAAATACTTGTAGCCTGTAGAAAGCCGCGTCCCATCCTCTCCCAAAAATGGTTTTATCCTTTCAATTGGAAGATCATCCGCTACATCATGAAAAAAGTCACGGAAAGAGCCTTCAACGGGGATTCCTTGTTCCCTGTCCATTATGTCACGGTACGCGTAAAAATCCTTTACCAGCAGGCTGATGTCGTGCTTTGTCCTTAGTGGGAAAAAACTGCCGTACTTTGGAGGCGGATTCGCCAAAAGCGCGCTGTGCGTGTCAATTATCGTATAGCGAAAATCATAAATGTCCAGATATGCGCTGAGTTCGGGATGATAGCCCATCTCCGACAGCCAAAATCCTTCGGGTTTTATTTTGAAAAATGTTTTATAAGAGGCAAGCGCGGTTTCAATTTGAGCGCGTATGACTTCAAAATGGTCTATATAAAACGGCAGCAAACAGTTTGTCGCGGTTGAGGCAAGCAGTTCGATTCTGCCTTTTTTTTGATAGTATGAAAGCACACGGGGAATATTTTTTTCATAGCGTTCTGTGAAACTAATACGTCTTTCTATCGAGTTGTCATAATAATATTTCGCAAGATTATGCATGACAGGGTCGTTTTTTGTACGTTCAAGTTCTTCCGCGCCGAAAGCGATTTGCCTGTCAACATAATCAAGGTAATGATTTATCATAAGTTCATCGGTTAGAAGATGGCAGAGTACAGGCGAAACCGCAAGGGCCAACCGGAATGGAATCCGGTCGATTTCAAGGCGGTCGAATACTTCCAGCAACGGGAGCAGGGTCTCGGAAACTATCGCGAAAAAAGGAAGCTCTTCAAATGAAAAATCCAGGCTACTTTTACGTGAGAACGGGATATGCGCGTTCAATACGATAGCAATAACATTCTTACCTGTCATCTGGTATTACAATGATCATCATTTTTCGGAAAAATTGGAATTCGCTCACCGTTTCTTAAGATCGCAAGATCATCTATGCCGGACATACCGAGCAATGTATTTTCATCATGGACAGGTACGCTTCTTTCCGGAATTTCCAGCATCTTGGGCAGCCTGAACGGGGAGGTGACGGCAAGCACCGCCTCGCCGCCGGAATGTGAAGCGCAAAGTGCGACATTGAACGGTGCGTCCGGTGTACCTCCCGTCATGTTGCATATTTTTCTACAGGGACCGTCCGGCGGAAAATGGATATACCATTCCGAATCGGAAGGGCTTACCGGGATGGTAAACAGCGAGCTTACCGTACTGCCCATTTTGCATTTGTCCAGGCTTACGCGCAAAAAATATCCACGGAAACCGGGCGATTTTTCATAAATCTTTCTGTCCGCCTCCCGGATTTCCCAGAAAACAAAAACCCAAAGAGGATCGCGCACGATCACGTCGATTTGCGTAATATTGTAGTGTTTTGGCAGTTCCACCGGCTCAGGGACAGGCGGGATATTTTCAGAATCGACAAAATCTGTCTCAGGATGATTGGCCTTCAGACTCCCGGCCTGAAAAAACGTAAGGCAGGGCGCGTTATCCAAAAGTTCTTCGATTATGAAAGGGCGTTCCAAATCTCGCGGGATATCAATTCCAAAATGGATAGCCAGATCTTTCAGTTCCTGTGTAGAAAGTCTTTCAAGGTAAGACAGACCAAAATCAACGCTATAAAGCATACTCATATAATGTACATTTGGAATGTCGACTGTCAATACGTAGGTACGCAGGCAGACCCGCTGGCGGGTGTGTAGCGGATGTGAGACCCGCTGGCGGGCGCGTATGCCTATCGCTTTTTGCGGAGCGACGGCAGAACCCGAACTTCGCTTTGGGGATGCTACCGCGTAGCGGATGTGAAGCCCGCTGGCGGGCGTAGCGGATGTGAGACCCGCTGGCGGGCGCGTAGCGGATGTGAAGCCCGCTGGCGGGCGATTGACGTTTTTCCTGATTTGTAATACGCTTAGGGTAACGTTGATTGAGCGCTGCCGTGGAGTCAAATGAGGCGCGGAACACCATGGGATAGCGCTTGTTTTTTTTATGCACGGGTAAGGGCGGATTAGCATTGATTTAACCGGCGCTTTCTTAGGGAAACGCTGATTAACTTGACGCTAATCGCGTTTCCCTAATGTATTTGCTCATTTCATTGCGCAAATGGGGTAAACTTTGTTTACCTTGCGTTAAAGTAGCACCGATTTATGCGCATTCGCATAAATCAGTGCTTTCTTAGGTAAA
>JAITKQ010000196.1 GCA_031278295.1 Spirochaetaceae bacterium
CGCGGTTCCTGAAACATCAAATCAACCCCCGCCTACAGCCGCGTATGCCTGCGCCCTTTTCGACCCCGACGGCAGAACCCGGACTCCGCTTTGGGGACGCTACCGCGTAGCGGACTTTAGCCCCGCTGGCGGGCTGGCGGGCGGGCGGGTGTCTCCCCCACAACTATCCGCGGCCCATACCGGTCTCCCCGGCAGTTTGTCGCGTTTCGCCTGTAAAATCCCTAGGAAAATCGCGGCGATGCGGCTTGTCCTGCAAGCCGCTGTCGAAACAAAGGTTCACGGCAGCCGGATGCTCCCGAGCGCGACAGGCCGCCGCCGCCGCTGCTCCCGCGCCCGCATCCTCCCCGTCCCCTACGCGGCGTACTAAAAAACTTGATCGGAAAGCGCGTTTGCGAATTCGCGGAGATCTTTTGTGGAAAACGAGGCCAGCGGCAAGGTTTTTTGCGGGATTGTCCTGCCCGTTCCACCGTCGTACAGTTCCGCGTAAACATCTCCCGCTTCGCCTGAGCGGAGACGGAGAGTCCAGCGCGGGGCCGCGAGGGCCGGTTTTGTATCGAAGGCCGCCTGCCGTAGCGCTTTTTGAATGGCATTTACACGGCCTTTGCCGGCAAACAGATCACCCGATGTTTCGAGACTTACCGGGAGACGTATACCGTTTTGACGAAGGGCGCCGGGATTTAGCGCGAACAGGCGGCTTGCCGCTTCGGCGGCAAGCCGCGGCATGCCATCTTTTTGTGCGATAAGGGCAATCTCCGTATAGGCGTCGGCCGCAATATCCTTTTCCCAGACCGGATCAAAACCGGAAATAGCGTAGTTCAGCAGGGTAATGTTCCGCGTGAGTTTTCCTGTTTCAAGCATGTACGAGGGGGCGGCTTCGGGTATCAGGCGAAGCTCGAAATCTTCCGCCGCTTTAAGGTAGTCCGGCGCGCGGTTTTTGTAATCGTAAAATGTGTTGTAGTATTGAAACAGGGCTTCTATATGGCGTCCGCCCGTATAAAGTTCCGTTTCAAACGCGCCTGCCGAAAGCAGCGCGTATTTTTGGTACAACAGCCTGTGTACCTTGTATTTAAAATGGCTGGCGGCGCGTAGCGCGATTCCACGCACGGTGTCGTAAAGGCCATAACGGGCCGTAAGCGCTTCTTTTTTTTCGAGGCCGCTGTAGACTCTGTAAAGTATTTCGTGCAAATCACGTTTGTACTGATCCGGGTCTATACCGTAATTCAGCATCCAGTAAAGGTTGTTTGACCTTAAACAATCTTCCGCGTACAGGCGTGCTTGTTCCAAATCGCCCGAAGCCAAAAATGCCTGGGCAAGGCTTAATTTTGAAAGCTGGGATTTATCGATTTCGTAAGATTTGTTGTATTCGTCGAAGGCTTCGTCAAAATCAAGGCGGCGCATCATAAGCTCCCCCCTGGCGAGGCGTCCGGAAGACCGGTTTGACAGCATCAGGCTTGACGTTGTGCTGTCCAGTGCGTCCTTGTAACGGTGGAAGCGGCTTTCCAGTATCGAAAGGTTGTAGTACACAACGGAGGCAAACTCTGTGCCGCCCAAATTTAAGGCGCCGTTTACCGCCTCAAGGTACAGCCGCTTTGCTTCGGGATAGTTAAACATATCCGAATAGATCGTTCCAAGCGTCATGCAAAAATCAAGATCGGGACCGAAGCGTTCGATTGCGTTTAGTAGCAGTTTTTCGCCGTCACGCAGGCGGTGAAGCTTGAAATACATCCAGCCAAGGGAACCTATGGCCTCGTGGCTGTCGGGGTCAAGCGCGAGCAGGCGCTCAAGAAAGTCCGCCGCCGTCCTGTTTTCGTTCAGGTTACCGGCCGTCCGCGCAAGCCGGTACAAAAGCCGTGTGTCATCCGGCACTATGCTGTCCGCGATCAAAAATTCATCCATCGCAAGCCTGTACAATTCGCGGTCAAAATATAGATCGCCCAGGCGTAGCGGAAACCGGTAATCAAGCGGATATTCCGTTTTCCCGCGCGTATACAATTCGATCGCGCGTTCCCAGAATTCATTATTTACCGCGGCAAGCGCCTGTGAAAAAAGTTCTTCAGCCCCCCGGTCACTTTCCTGCGTATACGTTTTAACATTTGACGAAAACAAAACAATGCAAAAAACGATCATGAACGGTTTTGCCGCGCCGTGTTTTTTAAATTTTTTTAGCAATGAAAAGCGTTTTTTATACCAAAAGTTAAATGTTTTATACAGGGCAAAAAATTCTTTTTCCCCGTCCGCCGTGTAATATTCCGCGTATTTTGCGGCGGAAACATTGTCGTACAACGCGCGTAGCGGCGATGCGGAATCTTCCCCTGTAAAGCGGTTTACCCATTCACTTTCCGTTTCCGCGCCGGTTTTACCGATACCGGCAAGCCGCAGACGGCGCTTTATGTGCCGCCAGAGGCGCAAAGTTTTTTTGCGCGGATTTTTTGAAAACCGGGACAGTACATAGCCGCCAAACCGTATAATGGCAAGGACGGCAACTATGGAAATCACGGCTATATAAGCAAAAGATTTTTTTACAAAAGCGGCGGCTTTTGCGACGGCGGCGCGGCGGCCTTCGTCTTTTTCCGCCGCTTCTTTTATTTTCAAACGATCGTGGTTGTCAATTATTTCCTTCATCAGGCGTTCAAAAAGTTCCGCCGGGATTCCCGCCGAGAATTCAAACTCCTCATCTTCCGCAAGCTTTTCGGTTGTAGGATCGTACTCTATCCAGCCGAAATACGGAAACCAGACCTCGGCCCATGCGTGCGCCATATTTGAACGTACCGGATAAAAGTCCAGCCGGCCTTCGCCGGGATCAAGGAAGAAACCCACGTCAACCCGGCACGGTATGCCTATTGAACGCAGCAGTGACGCAAAGGCAAACGCAAAATATGAACAGTAACCTTTTTTTGTATCAAACAAAAAGTAGTCCAGTTGATCGCCGGAAGGCGCTATTCCGGGTTTAAGGCTGTAACGGTAATCCCCGAATTTCAAATACCGGTAGACGCATTGAATCTTTTCCCAATAATTATCCGTGCCTGCCGTTATTTCTTCCGCCAGCGCGGTAATTTTTTTTTCGCGTTCCGTTTTTTTGTTTTTCGAGTCGGAAAACTTTGTATAGTATTCATAATCCTCTTGGGTAAGCCCCAGCGCCTCTCCGTCATAGGCGTCGGGCACAGCGTCTATAAGATCTGCCGGGACGCATACGCTTACCATGCTATTTACCGCGTAGGCGGATTTGAAGGAGGATGCGTCCCAGCTTTCAAAAGGCAGTGTTTCCACAGGCTCATTCATCGCCATAAACGCGGAACCGTCGATATTTACAAGGTAGTATTCCTGCCTGAGTTTTTCACGCGCCGCGGAAGCCGGAACATCGTACCCCGTTCTGCCTTGCGGAAGATAGGCACTCTGCGCGTCTTCATCTATTTTATCGTTGCGGAAGAATCCTATCGTCCTGTCCTTTTCTTCTTTTGTGTTGTACGCCGAAAGTACGAAGCGCCTCATCAGGTAGTGGTCGTCCGGGTAAGCCGCCGCGTAGCTGTAGACCTGCGGGTTGTAGCCGCTCTCAACATCCACCATTTCCGGCCTTTCGTCCATAAGCTCCGTACCGCCTCCGGTTTCGTACCTTGAGCTTTTTCTGACAATGAATATCAGATCGTCATTCATGCTGATTTCGTTTTCAAGGCGGAGGTATGGCGCAAAGTCAAAACTGAACAGCTTGGGCTGTAGGAGTCCGCCGCCCTGTTCAAGCGCCCGGTTCTGCATGGGGCGTACAAGGACGGCGCCGCAGATTGCCGCAAGCAGCAGCAAAACGCCGATGGACGCGGCGTAATCTTTTTTTTGCGGCCGCATTTCGGGCGGTGATGAGAGTACCAGCGCGGCAAGTTCAAAAAAAATTATCGCGGCAAAAACAATGATTCGCAGCAGCGGCAGCTTGTATATGGAAGCGCTGTCGGCTATCGAAAAGACGGCAATTAGCAGGACGCAGTCGGCGGCCGCAAAAAACCGCAGCGCCCGCCGCGCCCGCATCGAAAAAAACGTACTGATAGCCGTCCAGTAAAACGGCGCCAGCGTAACAAAGGTGTTGCGGTCATAATTCAACAACAATGAATCAAACAGAATCATCCTGTTAATATCCGCGCCGACGGGCGGGCGGAGGAGGGCTATCATCAGGCGTACCGCGGCAGGTATCAGGATTATTACCAGCAGGAAAGGGGCGCCGTTCCCGTGGCGGACGCTCGCCCCTCTGCCGCGTCCGGGCAAAGCTTTCGCCGACAGGTGCAGGGCAAGCGCGCTTGCGAAGGCCCCCAGTATTGAGACGGTAAATAAAGATGTGTCGGAAAGATCGGCGGCGAGCAGGCGTAACTGATAAAGAAATATGTACAGCGCCGCGGACCGGCACAGAATGGCTTGCATCGCGTAAAGTATAACAGGAGGCCCCCGCCGTGATACAGTACCCGTGTCCGGACCCGTCAGCCCGAAATGAAGGGTGCACGGCAGGTATAATCACAGGTTTATGAACTTGCTAGTCGCAATTTCCTAAAAATCGAAGGTCCGGCAGCAAACTTGTTTCGCGCTACTGCCGTGCGGAGTCTCATTCAACCGAGGCTGTTCCAAAACTTCAGTTTTGGAACAAGCTCCGCTAGAAATCAGGAATTCTGCCTGCCATAAGCGCCGCCATAGGTAAAATACGCTTCCAGGCGCTCACGGTCCAGCGTAAACCCTTCAAGGTTTGTCAGCAGGTCCACGATGCCGGCCTTTTTGATATACCTGGGCGTACTGGGCTGGCCGTTTGTTACGAAGGCGATCGGTTTGCCGTACACGGCCAGGGCCGACAGCACATTACCGAGCTGTTTCGTCTCGTCCAGCTTGGTAACGATCACCGCCCTGTACCCGAAAGGTTCAAACTGACGCATCGTTTCCATGATGTCGTTGTATTTTGCCGAGGCCATGAAGGTAAGGTAAACCTCCGCGTCCGGCCCGCAGACCTCAAGCATCTTTTTCATCTTCGCGAGTTCCAAAGAATCGTGCGGACTCCGGCCTACCGTATCTATCAAAATCGCGTCAAACGAATCGGAACGGAACGCCAGTTCTTTTTTCAGTTCCTCCTGATCCTCCACCGCGATAAAGTCCGCTTTCAGGTAGGTGGCCAGTTCACCAAGCTGCTTTGCCGCCGCGATACGGTACATATCTATCGTAATCAGGCTGAGCTCCAGCCTTTCGTTGCTGTTGTCTGGGTATTTCAGGCTTGCGGCCAGTTTGCAAACCGTGGTCGTCTTGCCAACCCCGGTAGGCCCCACCAGCACAATGATTCGCGGACGCTTGTACGGCCCCCCGCCCGTGTATATTTTTACACGTTCTCCAATCCAGGCCAAAACCTTCTGTTGAACCTCAGCGTAATCGTTCAAGTCTTCCAGGGAAAATTCCCTGCGGACACGCTCCAGAATTTCACGCCTAAAAGACGGGCTAAAGTCATTCCGCTCCAGATCGTCGCCCAGTTTTACAAGAGTCCCGTGCTCGTTTGTGCCGGGCGCCGTCCGCTGTGGGGCGGCAAGGCTTGTATCAATCTTGTCGCCCAGAGCCTTGATCTGATTCAGGATTTCCCCCACACCGGCACCCGGATCGGCGGGTTTGGGGGAGGCGGCCCGCAAGGATTTTGGAATGTCCGGTATCTTTAAAGGCGGGACAACCACGGAAACTACCACACTTTCTTTGGAAAACAGGCCCAAAAAACCGCCGCTTCTGACAATTTTATGGTTAAGAATCCGGGCCCGCTCCCCGTACCGTTCCCGTATAAGCATTCGGCATTCGGTAAGCGTCGGCGCCTGGATGGTATCGATATAAGTGTCCGGCGTCATGGTCAACCCGGAAAACGGGAATTTTCGTAAAGGGCGCGGGCTATCGGCATACGGCGTCCCATCCCGAACGCGCGCGGCGAAACTTTCAGCACGGGCGGTGCCTGCCGCCTTTTAAACTCGGCGCGCGCCACGGCCTCTATTATCCACGCCGCCAACTCGCCGTTTTTGCCAAGCCTCCCGATCTCACCGGCGCTCAGGTTGCCGAACAGGTACAGCCTGAGTATATCGTCAAGCTCGCTGTACGGCGGCAGGCTGTCCTCGTCTTTTTGGCCGGGACGCAACTCGGCGGACGGCGGTTTGTCGAGTATAGACTGGGGAATCACCGCCTTTCCCCGCGCCGCCTGCGATTTTTCGTTGATTCTGCGGCAAAGCGCGAAGACCTCGGTCTTGAAAAGGTCGCCTATCGGCCCCAAAGCCCCGTTCATATCACCGTAAAGCGTACAGTAACCCATAGCAAGCTCACTTTTATTGCCCGTTGTAAGCAGCATGGACTGCCATTTGTTGGAAAAAGCCATCAAAAGGCTGCCCCTGATGCGCGCCTGCAAGTTTTCTTCGGCAATGTCGAAGGGCCGGCCCTCGAAAAGCCCCTCCAAAGTGGACAAAAATGCCGTAAACACCGGTTCTATCGGCAAAATTTCGTAACGGCAGCCCAGATTCGCCGCAAGCTCCGCCGCATCGTCCCGCGAACCCTGGGATGAAAACCGGGACGGCATACTTATCACCACCACATTCCCGGCCCCTACCGCCCTCACCGCCAGGTACGCGACAAGCGCCGAATCTATCCCGCCGGAAAGCCCCAGGTGTGCGCGGGTAAACCCGCACTTCCACATGTATTCGCGTATTCCCATCACCAGCGCGTCTTCCAGCGTGTCAAACTCATCCGCCTCGGTGATAAGAGGGGGGAAGTCTCCCCCCTGTGCCGCACTTCGTTGCGGCACACCCCCCTCAGCGGGGGGCCTGGCAGGGGCCTTCACTACCGTGTCATCCACGCCCACCGTGCCAAAGGCTGCCGCCTTTGGAGCCGCCTTCCCCCCGCAACGCCCCCGCCGCGCAGCGCCGCGGCCCTCGCCGGAGGCCCGGCCCGTGTCCAGCGTTATGATGTCTTCGGCAAAGGACGCGGCGGTTTTTATGCCTAGGTCCGCCTCGATGAAGAAGGAACGTCCGTCAAAAATGAGCGAATCGTTGGCGCCGACCGCGTTTATGTAGGCGACGGGGATCCCGCCGCGCCATGCTATCCTTTCTGCAAGCTCAAGGCGGGCGCCGTGTTTGCCCGCGTAGTACGGCGAGGCGGAGGGTGCGGCGAGCAGGCTTATCCCGCTGTCCAGCAGGCGGCGCACAGGGTCCTCGGCGTACCTGGTACCGGGAGTCTCCGTTTCGCGCCACACATCCTCGCAGATCGCTATGCCGATCCGCTCTCCCTTATATTCGAAACAGGGCCAGCCGGAGGCGGGCTCGAAGTTACGCGCCTCGTCAAACACATCGTAGGTGGGCAGCAGCGTCTTGATCTGCTCAAACACGAGTTCCCCGTCAAGTATCACGCCGAAGGCGTTCACAAGCGACTTGCCCTGCCGCGACGGGTTGTAGTTCACATAGCCCACGCCGGCCGCAATGCCGGACGGCAGTTCACGCTGTAGCAAGCGGATCGTCCTGATGTTCTGTTCCACAAAACACCCCTGGTCCAGCAGGTCCATAGGCGGGTAACCACAGACCGCCAGTTCCGGAAACAGCACAAGCTCCGCGCCGTACTGATCCCGGGCCTTTTTGGTAAACGCGAGTATTTTGGCGCGGTTACCTGAAAAATCCCCAATCTTGGAATTTATCTGGGCGGCAGATATTCGCATAACGCTACTGTAGCGCAAATCCGCGCCGTCTTCAACAGGGCGGCGGCGATCTGCGGATAAGCCTGTTGACAAACATTTTAACTGCGGTTTGACAAGCAAAGACGGGTATAACTTTTTTTTCGGTGTATTTTGTGAAAAAGGGTGTATAATAGAGACAGCCTCAAGGGAGGGGGGGGGGGGGGCACCGGTACTTAAAACAACCGGAGCGCGGGTTTCAGTTAATGGACTTGTTCAAGAACCTATTTGAATGTGAGCAAAAGCCCACGGGTTCTTGAACAGGTTTTTCAGCGGAAGTTGTTCAGAAACTGAGGTTTCTGAACAACTCTAATATACTGTCGGCGATTAGCAGTAAAGGGCACATGCGGTTTATGCTTACGGCCAAGAGCTGTACGGCAGCGGTATTTATAGATTTTTTAAAGCGCCTGCTTTTTAAGCGGAAGGAACCGGTATTTCTTATAGTAGACGGACATCCTGTGCATAGGAGTAAAAAAGTAAAAGCGTTTGTCGAATCAACGGAAGGGAAATTACACTTATATTATCTGCCCGGATACTCGCCTGAATTAAACCCCGATGAGACGGTATGGGGGCATGTAAAGCACCATGTAATGGAATAAAATAATCAGCGGACCCGATCAATTTTTTCAAACAGTAAAAAACGCTTTGTATGCGTTGATGCATAAGCCAATTATAATTTCAGCCTTCTTTCAAAAACCAACAATACAAAATATACGAGGTAACATTTATAAAAAGTTTAGTAAGCGCGGCTAAACAAGCGGGTTATTGAACAAGTCTAATTCCGGCTTTGTCAATATGTATATTGCCGGGCAAGTAATTTTACATTTACCGATTTATCATTGCCGGCATTGGCGAAAAGCCGTCGTATACGAAACGCGGGGAATGGAGGGGCGCGTAGCGGACTTTAAACCCGCTGGTGGGCCTACAGCCGCGAATGCCTATCGCTTTTTGCGGACCCGAGGGCAGAACCCGCCAGCCCGCCTTCGGGACGCTACCGCGTAGCGGCTTTTAAACCCGC
>JAITKQ010000111.1 GCA_031278295.1 Spirochaetaceae bacterium
GGCGGGTGGCGGGGGAATGCGCAAGGGATTGGAGGGGCGCGAAGCGTTCGCGTAGCGAATGGAGCGGAGCGGAACCCCGCAAAGCCCGGTTTCCGGCAGGGCCGGAAATGCGCCCAAAAACATCAAACCACCCCCCGCATACAGCCGCGAATGCCTATCGCCTCCTTCGGACCCGAGGGCACGGCGTAAAACCCGCCTGCGGGACGCTACCGCGTAGCGGATGTGAAGCCCGCTGGCGGGCGTAGCGGACTTTAAACCCGCTGGCGGGGCGGATGTGAAGCCCGCTAGCGGGCTTGATTAACGGGGATATTTGCCAATATACTGGACAAATATAAAATAGAGTTGTTCAAAAACTGAAGTTTCTGAACAACTTCCGCTAAAAAACGCGGTTTTGCGAGGTTAAAGCCCGGCTTTAGCCTATGGCTTTTAAGCCACAAAAACCGCAAGACTTGTGAGATAAGCAAGCGGGTTATCGAACAGGGCTAATGTGGGGGTCTATCTCCGCACAGTGAATCACATCATGTAAAAGGAGACGGTTATGGCGTTTTTATTGAACAGTTATCCTGCCGTATACAGGGCAAAGTATTCCGGCGCTTGGAAGGAAGAGTTTATCGAGAAGCCCCACAAGACTCAGGCCGAAGAGTCGGAGATGCCGGAAGCGGAACGGGAGCGGCTGGTGGCTTCCCGTAACTATTTTGACGATATGCCGCTGGTCTCTTACTCGACACAGTACGGACTCTCCGTGTTTGAAGGCTTAAAGGCGCTGCCTCAAAAGGACGGCGGGCTTGCCGTTTTCAGGCCCGGCAAGAACGCTGCCCGTTTTTTCAAATCCATGAAAGGGCTTTATATGCCTCCTTTTCCGGAGGATATGTTTGTAAAGGCCTGTCTTGAAGTTGTCAGGCGTAACGCCACGCTTGGTTTCACGCCGAAGTACAGCCAGGATTGGGAAAAGGACTCATTTTCAACGGCGGACGCCGTATACATAAGGCCGTTCACGTACTCCGAGGGCGGCGTAGGGGTAAAACTTTCCGGCGAGCCGTGGGTGGTGATTGTCTGTACCACTGTGGGCGCGTACTTTGAACCCGGCCTGAAAGGGGCGGTGGTTAGTGAGCGCGTCAGGGCTACGCCGAAAGGGACGGGCTGGATAAAGTCGGCCTCTAACTACGTGATTTCCGCGATGGCCAAGTACGAGGCGGCGCAGGCCGGCTTCATGGAGTGCGTCTACCTTGACGCGGTTGAGCGTAAATACGTTGAGGAAGGATCCTCGTGCAATATTTTCTTTTACCTCAAATCAGGCGAACTGGTTACGCCGGAACCGGGCGATACGATTCTGGCCGGAATCACGCGCGAAAGCATCATAGAGCTGGCCCGTGACAGGGGCGTAAACGTGAGCGAGCGTAGAATCAGCATTGACGAAGCCATGTCCGAAAGCCGCGAATGTTTTGTAAGCGGTACGGCGGCGGGCGCTACGCCGATAGAATCCCTTACATACAACGGCAAAACGGCGGTGTTTTCAGGTGGAAGGTGCGGCGATTTAACGGCGGAAATCCATGATACAATCAAGGCGATTCAGTACGGCAAGAAGCCCGACACCAAAGGCTGGATGGTAAGGGTATAAGGCCTGCCGGTCTGCCTCCCGTAACGGGGTATGAACGGAGCGGCACCCGTCGAAATCCGCCACCGGCTAAAACGGCCTTCTGACCGCCCGCTTAAGCGGTCAACAGCCTGTACGCTTCGGCTGTGCTTGTTACGGATGTCAGCGCGTTGCGTAACTTGTTGTTTTTTAGATGGGCGCTAAAGAAAGACAGGGTACGCAAATATTCGGTATGCTGGGTGTAGGCCGCTGCAATCATAATGAGGATGCGTACAGGTTCGTCATCAAGAGGCAGGAAATCCGTAATCGGGACACGGCTGAGGCCGACCGACACGGCAATATCGTTGACGGAAGTAAGCCTGACGTGAGGAATCGCGATGCCAAAACCTATGGCCGTACTGATAAGCGCCTCCCGCTCCAGTATGGCCTCTTTCAATTCCGTATGATTCCTGATTTGTGGGGCCGTGCAAAGGTTGTCCGCAAGAGTCAGCAACGCGTCACGCTTGCTTTTGGAATCAAGGAATACGATCCGTTCCGGACTTATCACGGCTTCCGCGTTTACAGGCCGAGGCTGTGGCGCCTTTTTCGAGGCGGAAAGCCTCTCGCTTACCCAGCGTTCTATGCTCTCCTTCCTGAAACGCCAAACCGTTCCTATCTTGCCAGCTGGTATTTCGCCCTTCTGTGCCCAGTCGTACACCGTCCTCTCGGAAACCCGCAGGTACTTTGCCACTTCTTCAATGGTAAGAATATCTTCCGTCACCCTGATTCCCCCGCAACATTTTCCATTATATTCAATACTTTTGCAATAAACCGTAAAGAATGTCAACCGGTTCCGGTTCTCACGCGGTAATTTTACACTTACCGGTCTATCATTGGCGAAAAGCCGTCGTGTACGAAACGCGCAAGGGATTGGAGGGGCAACCCAAAGGGGGTTGCCTGGCGGAACCCCGCAAAGCCCGGTTTCCGGCACGAAGTGCCGGAAATGCGCCCGAATTACATGAGAAATTTTTGTAAATGTAAAACTGCCGGTTCTCACGCGGGACAAGCGCTTACTAATAGCGTACCGCCTGTTTACAACTGTCATGGCGTAGGAAAAGGGCGCCAAATGGCAAGCGTAAGATATTTATGTGTATGAAAAAGTCATATTCGGTACGGCGAGGACGGGGCGTCGGCGCAGGAGGGCTGTGTCCGTTGAACCTTGAAAATTATCGAAAGACACCCGGCATTTTGTTGCGCCGCGTGCGTGAAATTCCAAAAATCGCTGTAGTCGATTTTTTGCATACAGGTACTACAGGCTGACAGGGGGGGGGGGGGGGGATCAGCAGGGCAGTAGGTATACGACGATGTTGTACAGGGCGTGACTCAGCGCGATAAGGTTTAAGGATTTCCGCTGTTCAAACAGAAACGCAAGGAAAATGCCGGATAAAAAAGCGCCCGACATACCCCAAAATCCCTGCCAGGCATGGCAGATGGCAAACAGCAGGCTTGAGGTAAGTATGGCAGGAAGCCTTTGCAGACCCGTCATGAGCAGGCGGCTGTACAGCAGCACACGGAAAAAACTTTCTTCAAGGTAGGCGGCGATGACGCATGTCACCGCCATTACCGAGACGGCAAAGATGCCGTCCGGCGCTTCTACCGCCGGTACAAAGTGGGGGAAATTCCACGTTTTCGTCAAAAAATTTTCCGCAATGATGGTGGAACCGCCTATCAACAGCAGGCCAAAGGAGCAAATGACGGTACAGGCGGTAAATTTAAGGCGCGAGACAAAAATGTCTGTATAACTTGTAAAACGACGGCTTTTTTTTAATGGTAAATCCGGTGTATATTGGAAGAGGAAGTAGAAAACAAGGGCAAGGGCGGGAATGTAGAAGACAAACATCTGGAAAAGCTCATCAAGCGCCGAAAATGGCAGTACCGACTCTGAAACGGATGTGAACAGATTCTGTACGGAGCCGGAATCAGGGAAAAAAAACAAGGTATAGATAACGAACGGCGCAAAGAGCGGATGCCGGAATACGCCGGATAAAAATTTATACACGGTTAACTGTATCAATTTGACATAAAATAAAACAGAGGGAGCGTTCAAATATGGCTGTTAAAGTAATCATCATCGGTATTCTCGCGGCTGCTGCGGGTTTTGTTTTTCTTATCGTCAGGAAAAACAAAGGAAAGGGCCGTATTTCGTGGATGCGGTTTTACGAAAAAGGCAAGGAAGCCGGTTTTAGTAACGCAAACATAAAACTGTTAAAGGAATTGGCCAGGCACTCGGATATGGACCATCCGGCGGCGCTTTTTTGGTCGCAGGTTCAGATGGACGACTGCATAAAAAAATTCATACATGATATACAACAGAAAAAAACTGAATTTCTGCCCGGCAACCAGGAATTCCTTGCCAGGTTGTACGATTTCCGCAAAAAAATGGAATTGGATCGTCCCATATACAAGAATGGCATTACGAACAGCCGCAACATTGAGGAGCTTCAAACCGTACAGGTTGTTGTTGCCAACGCCGGCGTGTTCAAATCCAAAATCGTAAATAACAAGCCGGCTTCCATCAGCATTGAGCGCCCGGACAGTTCCACACTTCCGTTGAATTTTAAATGGAAACAAAAAAACCTGCTCGTGTATTTCTGGCGTAAAAGTGACGCCGGATACTGTTTTGAAACGAAAGTTATTAACGAACAGTTTAGCGCTGATCCGCCGATACTTATGCTTTCTCACTCCGATAAGCTGATACGGACGCAGAGCAGGAGGTCCCTCCGTGTAAAGACGCACCGCGCTGCCATGCTCTACCGTATCGAAGACAGGACGGATTCATCAAAACCTGAGCTAATGCCCGGCATCAAATGTTATCTGGAGGATATATCCGACTCCGGCTGCGCGATTACAGTCGGCGGCACGACTCCCGCCGGTCTTAGGGTTATAGTCCAGTTTGTTATTGATAAAATGCCGCTTTCGATCAGCGGTGTGGTGCGAAGCGTTGAATACAACGAAACAAAAAAAACATCGATGCTGCATATCGAGTCCGATCTTATCCCGATGAACGTAAAAAACAAAATTTTTAGCGTGATGTTCGGTATTGTTGTCGATGATATTGATATTATCTCCATTGACAGCGGGGATGCGGCGCGTTCCGATAAAAAAGCGCAGACTGAAACCCCGGAAGATGACCGGGGGGAAACTTCCGAAGGTAATCAAATAAATGAAAACAAACATATTTTTGACTACCACGACAGTAATGTCGGTGATGAAATCGATGCCGAGACGGAAGAATACGATGATCGTAATATCGCGGATACGATTGACTGGGAAAAGCAAAGCAAAACCGAAGATGAAGGCAATTAGTATGTATGAATAACATAAAAAAACTTGGCCTTGTATTTTCAGGCGTCAAACTTCCGTTTTTTGCGTTTGCCGGTTCTACAGCCGCATACTACGGATTTGCCCCGGTCTATAGCGCGGGAAATCCGGCGCGTGCACTGCTGCCCGCCGCGTTGCTGCTTACGGCGGCATTGAGTTTGCTGCGCGTCATGTATTCGATCCGTATTTCAGGATTTGACGGATATTGTCTTAAAAAGGCTTTCATTGCCGGGATATTTTTCACGACGGGTTTTGCGCTCGGCATAGCCTGCCGCGGAGCGGCGAACCGCGCTTACTACCTGTTTCCAGGTCTGGAGACGGACAACATTATAGCGGTGAGCGGCCGCTTGCTCGACGATCCAAGGAATACGGCGACGGGGCGCGGCATGGCCTTGCTAAAGCTAAGCGCTTCACACGGGAAACAGGGGATACGCGCTTCCGCCCGCGGAAAAACCATGGTCTTTTTTCCGGAAGGCAGCATCCCGCGCCTTAAAGAATTCGGCAGAGGCAGTGAAATATATATCGAAGGAAATTTTTTAAAAACGGACGGTTCGAATTACGGCAAAACGCCCATGTTCCGCGCAAAGTCCGTCCATGTTACCCGCCCTGCGTCCCGCTTTGAAGAGCTGCGTACAGGAATACGGCTTGCCTTGATAGACGCCTTTTCGCCTGGAGACGTATCCGGAAGGGGCAAGGACTGGGGAGGACTTGCGCTCGCGCTACTGCTCGGCATACGGGACAACCTTGACGGGGAACTGGCGGAACAGTACCGGAACGCGGGCTGTTCGTACATACTGGCCTTGTCCGGGATGCACCTTGCGATAGTATCGTCGATCATAGCTTTTTTCCTTAAAAAACCTCTTGGTCTGAGGCCGGCCGCCGCTGTTGGAATAATATTTATTTTGGTATATGTTTTTTTGGTCGGAGCGCAGCCTTCGCTCACACGGGCCGCGATAATGTACGTTTTGGGCGCCATCGCTATACTCTGCGCCCTTCCTGTAAACCCCGCCTTGCTGCTTGGTTTTTCTTTTATCATACAAATTCTTGCACAGCCCGATTCGGGAGATACCGTTTCGTTCGTCCTGTCCTACCTTGCGCTTGCGGGCATACTGAGTTTGGGGCAGGGTACGGCGGAACTGTTCCGCGGACGCCTTCCCGATTTCATATCCTCGCCGCTTTCCGCCTCGCTCGGCGCTTTTTTGGGGACAATGGCGGTCAGCGTACTGTTTTTCGGATCGTTGCGGCCGGCCGGCATAGCGGCGGGTTTGGTTATGGTGCCGCTTACAACGGTATTCATGATCGGGGCCATGGCCTACCTGCCTTTACGTTTTGTGGCGCCGCCCTTGGCGGCCCTGCTTGGACGCGGGTTGGAATTTGTATACTTGGCCTTGGAGCGGATAACGTCTGTAGCGGGCCGGTTTCCGGGGATTTTGTTTTCCAATGTCCCGGTTATTGTACTAATTTCTATTATTATACCGATAGTAATGTTATTTATATGCAAAATTATATATAGAAAGAGAATATATCTTGAGAAATTTGCCTGACTACGACTCCCCGTCCGCGATAAACGCTTTCTTGCGGGAAAGGGGGCTGGCGGTTCGAAAAAGGTTTGGACAGAATTTTTTGATACGACGCGGGGCCAGGGAAAAGCTGACGGACGCGCTGGCACCGCCTGAAGGCTGCCTGGTCTGGGAGATAGGGGCCGGACTCGGCGCCATGACATCCATCCTGCTTGACAGGGGAGCGCGGGTAAAAGCTTTCGAGATCGACAGGGGCTTCTGCGGGATTTTGACGGAACTTTTTTCGGACTCTAAAAATTTTTCCCTTGTGGAAGGCGACGCGCTTGAAACATGGAAAGGGGAGGGCGGCGCCGAATTTCTTGCCGGTAACCTGCCTTACAACATAGCGGCCCGTCTGATGGGAGCTTTTATCGAAGGCGGCCTTTTTTTTAGACGGATGGCGCTTACGGTTCAGCGCGAGGTCGCCCGGCGTATGGTGGCAAAGCCGGGCTCGCCGGATTATTCCTCTTTTTCCGTTCTTTGTTCGTCTGTTTATACGGTAAAACCCATAATCGTGTTGAAAGGCGACTGTTTTTATCCTGCTCCCAATGTCGATTCGGAAGGGCTTTGCCTTGAACTGAAAGATGAGGCCTGCCGTAAAAGGTACACGCCGTTTTTTTACCGTATGGTACGCGCACTGTTCGCGTCCCGTCGCAAAACCCTGAAAAACAACCTGCTTACATTCATCAAGTCCCGGACGCCAGGGGATGGCCGGGAAAGTGGGGAGCTTTGCGCCGGCCTTTTGCAAACGGCAGGACTGCCTCCCGCTGAACGCGCCGAAAACCTTGCCTGTGAAGATTTCCTGCGGCTTTCAAACGTGCTTACACGCTGTTCATTATCCTGAGACGGGGAAGGCTTGAGAAGGAAAAAACGGGACGGGAAAAAGAAAAACCTTGCTTTTCCCCGGGGTATCTGCTAGAATAATAACCAACAGCTTTCGATCCGTTTAGGCGGACGACGGCAAACTAGGCATCATATTCCGGGACCACACTTCGGGGATGGGGATGCCTTGATGAAATTTCCGCAAATTGCGGACCGACCCAAGGAGGATCCTATGATGCCTGACAGAGCGGCATTCCAATTCAGG
>JAITKQ010000027.1 GCA_031278295.1 Spirochaetaceae bacterium
TGCCGCTGATTGGGGCGCCTGCGGCGCGCCAATCACGCGGTAGGAGGCAATGGTCTACTACCATTTTTCGTGAGTATTTACTAATTCTAAGCGCCTCAAGGGGCGGGGTATTAGACCCCGTTGCGAATAAACCGATCCGGCAGCGCCTTAGTATTCTCCTCGTCCAATATTCCGGCTGTTTCTCTCAGTACGTTCAGTTCGATCACATTCATACCCCGGCAACGATCATAGTAGCGGTGAATAGTGAACAACAGGAATGTACTCTCTGCTTTTGGGGCGTAGTGAACAAATGGCTCAACGTGCAAAGCACGTTGAGCCCGGGCCTTTTCTCCGCTATGACAGGTGTAAACGGGAGGCATGCGCCTCTATGCGTTTATCCTGGCTACGGGGGATCCTCGATTGTGGCGACCGGGCTTGTGTGCTAAAATCTCCGAAATGGAACAAGGACACGACACCTGCATTATAGCCTGCGAAACGCTTAAACAGGAGCTACTGGCGGCGATGGAAAAACGCGGCTGCGGCTGCCCGGTAACATGGGTTGACTCGGGTAAACATGCCTGGCCGGACAAGCTGCGCGTCTCCGTTCAGGGGGCCATTGACGGCGTCCCTCCTTCGTACAAAACGGTTCTGCTTCTCTTTGGTTTCTGCGGAAACGCGATGGTGGACATTGAGGCGCGGAATCACAGGCTGGTAATGCCCAAGGCGGCGGACTGCATTCCGCTCTTCATCGGATCGCGGAAGGGACGGGAAGCGTACGGGGCGAGGACCTATTTTTTTACGGAGGGCTATCTCAACTCCGGCGGCAGCACGGTTTCGGATGCCCCCCGGATTTACGAGCGTTACGGGGAAAAAAAGGGGCTTTACATCCTGAAAAAAATGCTGGGCCATTACAAAGATTTTGCCGTGATCGACACCGGCGTTTTCGATGTTGACGCGGTAAAGGCGCGTGTGGAAGATTTTGCCGAACCGCTTGGAATTCCGGTCAAACTTATACCGGGAAGCCTTAGTCTAATCGAAGGCCTGCTGTCCGGAGACTGGCAGGAAGACGCGTTCCTCGTGCTGGAACCGGGCGGTAAAATCACCCTGGATGATTCCATCGAGGCGGGCAAAAGCCAAAACACGGCACTGATGTAGGCGGGGCCAGACCCCACTGCGAATAACATGACCGAACGGTCATGTTATTCCGCCTTGGGCGTCCCGCTTAAGGAGGCGTGCTTCGCACTCTCCAGGCAAGGAATTTCAGCGTTAATCGTGCAATCAGCGGTATAGTAAGAAATTGATAATTTCTCAAGCAGGCGCTTTGAACAGGGCCTGTATTGCCGCCGTAAGGTTTTTTACGCGGGTAAGGCCCGCTTCCGTCGGGACGCTTTCCGGCGGGCTTTTATCGGCGGCGGGACAGACAAAGCTGTCGAAACCGAGGCTTAGGGCGGTTTTTACGCGGCTTGACAAACGACGGACCGGCATAATCTCGCCGGCAAGCGTCAGTTCCCCGGTCAGCGCGGCGCGGGGCGGCAGGCTGATTCCGGTACGGGCCGAATATATGCTGGCGGCAACGGCAAGCTCCACGCCGACCTCGTTGATCCTGATGCCGCCCGCCACATTTACATAGATGTCGTGGTCTGAAAGCCTCAGACCCAGGCACTTTTCGATTGTCGCCGCGATGCGTGAGACGCGGGACTGGTCTACATGACCCGAAAATACGCGGCTTATGGAACCTTTTGCCGGAACGGTAAGCGCCTGAATCTCTACGAGCAGGGTGCGGCTCCCCTCAAGCACGGCGGCTGTAGCGACGCCAGGCGGCAGCGCCCCTTCGCGGCGGACAAGAAATAGCAGGGACGGGTCCTCGACGGCAAAAAGGCCCTTCGCGCCCATCGTAAAAATCCCAATCTCGTCAACAGAACCAAAACGGTTCTTCGAGGCTCGCAGAAAACGCTGTTCACCGTCCGCCTGCTCGAAGTAGAGCACCGTGTCAACCATGTGCTCAAGCGTTTTCGGGCCGGCAATTACACCGTCCTTCGTGATATGGGCCGACAGAAAAAGCGCCGCGTCATGCTCCTTTACCCATGAGATAAGCTCAAACGAGCAGTACTTCAACTGGTTCAGCGTTCCCGGCACGAGGCCGGCCTCCGCCGTGTAAAGAGTCTGTACGCTGTCAACGATAACTACCATTGGGTGAAGCGCCTCCATCACCGTCAGCACATCTTCCAGCGTCCCTGAACAGAATATTTCGATGCGTTCACAGGAAAGTTCGAGCCTGTCGGCCCGCATCTTCACCTGCCCGGCCGATTCTTCGCCGGAAACGTACAGCACACGCCCGCGTGTTTCGACCCTGCCCGCCGTTTGCAGCAAAAGCGTTGACTTGCCTATGCCCGGCTCGCCGCCTACCAGCACGGTGGAACGTTTCATGATGCCGCCGCCAAGCACCCGATCCAGTTCCGGCGATCCGCTTCCTATCCTCGTACCCTCCTGGCCGTCAACCTGCGACAGCGGGAACGACTGCGGGATGGCAGAACGTTCCGCGCGGACGGCGGCCTTGCTGCTCACCGCCGTTTCTACAAGGCTGTTCCACTCGCCGCATTCCGGGCAACGTCCTAGCCACTTGGGTTCCTCGTGACCGCAACCGGAACATACAAAGACAATGTTTTTTTGCTTACTTTTTTTCATGCTCCCGCCAGCGCCAAAAAAGATCCGGCGTTTTTGCGCCGCAGCCGAACACCGCGCCGTTTTACGGGAGGCTGTCATAAAAGCCCCAAGCTCAAGGCTTGCGCGTTGAACCGCTTACTTTTTACGGGACGCGGCCATAACCGTTCGGGACAACGATGACGTTATCGCGCTGAGCGCCGAGCGGACGCTTTGGCTCTTGTCTATGGCCTCGCGGTAGCGGCTTTCCGCCTGCGCGATCGCCGCCTGTTCCGCCGTGCCGCGGGCGTCGGTAAAGTCCCGGTCAAGCTTGTTTATGTCCACACCGGCGGGACGTGAACGGCGGGCGTTGTTTAGAGTTTGCTCCGTCTCGGATATCGCGTTACGCATCGCGTTTACGGCGCTGTCCGCCTCCTCGCGTATGCGAAGCGCCGCCGTGCGGCTGTCGCTGATAGCCTTTTCCGCGAGGGATTGGGCGTCAGCCGCAAGACGCTTGGCGTTGTCGTAACGCTTTGCGTCCGCTTCCGCCTGCATCTGGGTCAAGGCTTCACGGGCGCGGGCAAGCGCGTTTGCGGCATAGTTTACCACATCAGGGTTGTTTTCAGCCCTGCTGACCTCCGCAATCGCGTTATTCATCTCCTCAACCGGCGGCTTTGCACAAGCCGCCAACAATGCCGCTCCCGCAACAAGGGCTAAAAATCCATATTTTAACCGTACCATCGTTGTATCTCCTTAAAAATTTGTTTTCCAGTTTCTATGTCTATGATCGGTATATTACGTGTATAAAAACCACTTTATTATATAAGGATACATAAATCGTGTCAAATTGTCGATTGTCCGAACGCCGGTGTGTTGTCGCGTTTGCTTTGCAAACACTAGGACAGAATGAACCACCCCGCCACAAAACAGCGTTAAGCTGTTTTGCCTGACGTTTTGCCGCTTGCCCAACCCGATAAGGAAGGGTAGGCGGGGTATCTTTTGTAAACGTTGAATTATTTACACGGGCGAGTTCTGTAAG
>JAITKQ010000028.1 GCA_031278295.1 Spirochaetaceae bacterium
TGCCGCTGATTGGGGCGCCTGCGGCGCGCCAATCACGCGGTAGGAGGCAATGGTCTACTACCATTTTTCGTGAGTATTTACTAATTCTAAGCGCCTCAAGGGGCGGGGTATTAGACCCCACTGCGAATAAAGGTTTCCGGCGGGACAAAGAGAAGGGTCTCGCCGGAATTAATAGTAAGCAACCGACAGGGGAGTCCGTTGCCGCCCCTTACGCTACTGTCCCGTACCCCGTGTCATTCGGCCCTTCAACGCCAAAGGCTACGGTGCAGCCTTTGGCGTTGATTTCCGTTCCACAGTCGCGACAGGTTGCTAGTGTGAAACCGGCCCGCCGGATACAATTTAGCCATGAAGTTTCGTTGGGCGCTCCATCTGTGGTTTTTGCTGGTTTTGCCGGTTTCGCCGAATCTTTTTTGCGCCGATCGCATATACTGGGACAACCCGGCTGAATTTTCGTCCGCATCCGGAAGTTTTCCGCAGACCGCGTACGGACAGGGCCTCGCCGTCGTGGGCTGGCAGGAGGCGCTGGGGACGGCCGCAAGCGGTCAAATCTACATCTCCCTGGCGGTGAATTCGCAGGCGACGGACGGCGTCTGGACGACGTATAACCGGCTTGCCGGCCCCTACAGGTACGCGCTGAACGAGCCTTCGATGTTTACGCTTAGCGTCGATAGAAGCGGGCGTATTTTTGTCTGTATCGCGGCATCCACAAGCGAAACGGAAATTCTGGTTTCGGACGACGGCGGCCTTAACTTTGAAGCTTACACGCTGAAACAGGAGTCCCCCCCGCCGGGCGGGACGGTTTCAGGTGACTTACACGAAGCCCTCGCGCCGCGTATATTTCACATGACCGACAACAGCGCGGTGATGTTTACACTTCGTTCCCAAGGCCGGAACCTTACCCTTTACCATGCCCGCTCCGTGGACGGTTATACATGGTCCCCCTTTATGCCGTTTGTCAACGAGAGCGCGTTACAGATCAACTTCCTGCCGGCGCACGCGGCGATGGGCGGTACGGATTACATCGTGTTTCAGTCCCTAATATCCGGTACGCTGAATCGTCCAAGCTACCAGCTTTACCTTAAAACAAGCCCGGACGGCGGCATAAGCTGGACGCCCGCCCGGCGCGTTACAACGTTTACCGATTCGTTTATGGGCGACGAGGTAAATCCCGACACGCTGAACAACGAACGGGCCCACCTTTCAAATTTTGGCGACAGCCTGTTTTTGGTATGGGAGCGCCGCGAAGCCGCAGGTTTGCCGCAAATTTACGGAGTCACGCTTAACTCAGACGGCACCGTCGCCGGGCCCGCCGAGCACGTCAACTCAGGCGCCGCTTACTGCAACAACCCGGTTGCGCTTCTATTCGAGGGGCGGCGCGTCGTTATATGGTTTGATAACAGAATTGGACAAAACGAAGCTTTTATGGCGGTAAAGGACGGTGATACATGGCAGAATACGGAACTTTCACGTTTCTCGCAGAGTGTGGTATTCGCGCGGCCCGCCTTGGCAAACAACACCTTTTATGTTTTTTGGCAGGAAATCACAGACGGCGCAAACCGTATATACATTTTGTCATCCGACGAAAGCGCGCCCGCCGCACAACTTAGCGCCGGGAATTTTACGGAAGGTCTGCGCGTATCAAGCGGGGTGGCGCGTATAAACTGGAAAGTACCTTACGATTCGTCCGGCATCAGGGGTTACTCCTGGTCATGGAGCCGCGATCCGGAGGAGGTCCCGCCCAGGCTTGTACGGGTGCCTGCGTGGAATACTTCAACCGAAGAACTGGCCCCGGAGGACGGAATATGGTACTTCACGCTGATCGTGCAGGATAACGCCGATAACTGGTCCGAACCCGCGAGAATCACGTTTGTCCGGGATGCCACCCCGCCTCCTGCCGCCGCGATTGTTCCGCTCGCCGTGGACGAAAACGGCTTCCTTGTCTCCAACACGTTTACCATACGCTGGAGCGAGCCGCCCGCGTCCGATATGGAGGGGTACGCCTGGAATCTTGACTACATTGCCCCGCTCCTAGCGGGGCAAGACGCCGTTACACGGCGTTTGGCCGTCATGGACGGGGAGGCTTCGCGGGCGCTACGGAACCGGGGCCGGGAAAACTACGCCTCGTTTGTGAACGAGGATAACGGCTGGTGGCGCTTTACCGTTGTACCTCTCGATGATACCGGGAACGTGGGCCCCGCTTCATCCATAGTTTTCAGGACAAACAAATATATACCGCATACGTTCATAACGCTGCTTGATTACAACCAGGATGTGCAGGGCAATCTGTCCATATCGATAACAGGACGGGGCTTTTTGGAAAACGGCACGGTGGACAAGGTGTTTTTCCGCAGGAACGGAGAAACCGTGCGTGAACTCAGTTTGGAGCGGGGGGACTATGATGTACCCGGCGACAGGCAGATAAACATTACGGATATTCAGTTTCTGCCGGAAGGCAGCTACCGCATTGTGGTCAGGCATCCGTTGCGCGGGGAAGCCGCGTCGCCCGGCTACATAAACGTAGCGAGGACATTCACGGTAAAATTCGGTGATTTTGCGAATACCTGGAAAAATTCATGGATTATCCGGCTTGGAAAGAGCTTTGTTTTCGACATACCGATTCTGTCAATGATCCTGATCAGCGCGTTTTGCGTATTCCTGTTGCTGCTTACACTGCGCGGCATTGCTGGTATAATGCTGGAAAACAAGGCTGTCCGTGTAGGGGCCCTTGCACTGTTAAACGAGGAATCTATGCCCGCGGAAAAGAAACGGCAGTTACAGCTCGCGAAAAAGCGCATTTTGGGACTCAGGCTGAAATTTGCCTCGTTCATACTCGCCCTTGTGCTGATAATCGTTGTCATGCTTTCTCTCCCGCTGTTTATGTCTATGAGCCGGACGCAAAGGGAGACGCTGATGGAGGGTATGTGGGACAGATCGTCCGTTCTTCTTGAAGCCCTTACCCGCAGTTCCCGCGTGTTTATGCCCTCAAACAGCGTACTGGAACTTGGCTACCTGCCCGCCCAGACATACTCGGTTCCGGAAGCGCTGTATGTTACGATAAGCGGTTTTGGTTTGGGCGATACGGTAAGCAATGATTATGTATTGGCGACCAACGATCCGGAAATACTGCGGAAGATAAACACGGAGGTGCTGGAACCGGGCGTATCGCGCATCACGGACGATATAACGCCGGCCCTGGCCACGCTGAACGAAGACTTGAACGGTGAGGCGCGTGAAGCGGTGGGCGGTATGACGGAAAGCATAGCGCAGTTTAACCGTGAAAGCATGGGCTTGCTGCTTGCAACGGACGTGGAAAGCCAGCGCCGGCTTGAAGATATACAGGTTACCACACGCGACCTTGAAAACCGTATAACCATGATTTTTGACAGAATAAGCGGAAACATAAATTCATACCCGGAATTCGACATCGACAACATGGACATAAATCGCAGCAAGAATTATCTGTTGTACAAACCCGTAATGTTTCGTCAGGGTACAAGCGACATATATGTTCGCGGAATAGTCAGGCTGGAAGTATCCAACGAAACCATACTCGCCGCTATACGGGACGGGGAGCGAAGCATCATTACGACGATTCTCTATGTCTCGGTCATCGCCATAACGATTGGCGGTATAGGCGCCCTGTTCCTCTCATCCCTGATCATACGTCCCATACGCCGCCTGGTACGCCATGTTGAACAGATACGCGATACGGAAAACAAGGCCGAGCTTGAAGGCCTGGAAATCATTTTAAAAACGAATGACGAACTGGCCGTTCTTGCCGAAACGATCAACGATATGACGCATAGGCTTGTAAAGGCGGCAAAGGCGGCGGAGGATCTGTCAATCGGTAAGGAGATTCAAAAGAAATTCATCCCGCTGGAGACGGACAAAGACGGGAACAAGCTTACTTACGGCTCCCAGACCACAAAAAACACAAAATTCTTCGGCTATTACGAGGGCGCAAAGGGTGTTTCCGGGGATTATTTCGATTACCAGGACATAGACGGACGCTATTTTGCCATCATAAAGTGCGATGTCGCCGGGAAAGGCGTCCCGGCCGCGCTGATCATGGCCCAGGTCGCCACGATGTTCCGTAACTACTTCAAAACATGGACGCCCGACAAAGAGAGTATGCGTATCGAATCCCTGGTTTACCTTATGAACGACTTCATCGAAACACTTGGATTCAAGGGCCGTTTCGCTGCCTTTACGCTCTGTATATTTGATTCGGCAAAAGGCCTGCTCCGTTTCTGCAACGCGGGCGATAACCTGATACACTGGTACGACTATTCGGAAAGTAAGTTAAAAACACTCACGCTGCCCCAGACGCCGGCGGTCGGTGTTCTGCCAAACTCGATTCTTGAAGCAAACAATGCGTACCAGATTCAGAGTCTGACGCTCGAACACGGCGATATGCTGCTGCTGTATACGGACGGCATCGAGGAGGCAAAACGCCTGTTCCGTGACAGGAATTTCAACGAAATTGTCTGTACGTACAACGATTTACCCCACGATTCGCCGCATGGCAACCACGTTGTAGGGCAAAACGGTGAAGAACTGGGTGCGGACCGCGTCGAGGAAATAATCAACGCCGTTATGAACAAGCGTGAATACAAACTGTACAAGTACCACAACCCGCTGGGCGAGATCAAGTACCATTTCGATTTTTCGGCCTGCCGGGGCACCATCGAGGAGGTGATAATGGCGATGGTGTCGATAGAAAAGATATTTCGTATGTACAAAAGGCCGGACGCGGGGGACGATGTCCGCGTTCTTGTCGACGGCAAGGTAAACTCCTTCCTCCGTGACTATTTTCTTGAATACCGCATCTACTGTAAACCGATGGATTATCCTGAAAATCCGATGTATATGTACTACACCGGCATCAGCGAAGACGAGCAGTACGACGATCTTACAATCCTTGGTCTACACTGGAAATAAGCGTACCCGTTGATAAAGTAACAGGATAGAATATATAATTTTTCTATGCTAGGGAGGCACGTCAGGGAGGCGCTTCAGGGAGATTTCTTTGGCTTTAAAGGTTAAATTTCCTATCGGCGCGAAACTTGTAGCTATAATTACCGCGCTGTTTTTTCTGTCGCTTGGTCTCATAACGCTGCTTGTCGCACTGTTTGTAAGCGCCGATCTGGAAAGGACCGCCCGTGTCAACAACGCCAACATCAACAAAATGTCCTCGCTCACGGTAGAGGACAAACTATCGCTGATAAAATCAAGCGGCATGGTGCTGCTGGAAGACATTTCCACGATCACCGCCAATGATAAAAACAACGCGCCCTACACGGTAGCACAGATGAATAATATGTTTTTTTCGAAGAATCCTGATATAGCGGCGATAGTGAACCGTGGCCAGGCGGAGACCCTTGATCCGTCGTTTACAAACATAATAAACGATCGTTTTTTTATATCAAACGCATTGTCCGCAGACATGATCAACGAATTTATAACCGCGAATTTTCAGGTATTAAACCGTTCACTGATAGGTGAAACGATAGTGATCAACGCGGCCCCGTTTTTTAACGGAATACCGTTGCTTGCGATGAGTTTTCCGATGCAGGGTTTCAGCAGCCTGATGGTGCTGTTTTCCTCAGAATCGATCACAGATTCGTTCGGTACGGGCGCCAATTCAACCTTTATCGTAAATTACTTCGGGGACGTGCTGGTCCACCCGAATCAGGAACTTGTCAGCGGCAGCCGGAATCTTTTGAAAAACCCGTTTATACAGGAATGTATAGCGAATTCGGGATTAACATTTGAAAAGCGTTTCAGGGATGACTCAGGATACGGCTACTTCGGGGCTTCGCAAAAACTATCGCTTGCCAACATCGTTGTTGTTTCATTTATCAGCACGGATACTGTTTTTGAAGGCATCAAATTAACCACAAGACGCAACATCTATATATCGATCGGCGTATGGTTCCTGTCCGTGATGTTTCTCTGGTTTTTTTCAAAGAATATCAGCCGTCCTCTTGAAAAACTGAAAGCGGCGGCGGAACAGATTGAGAACGGCGATTACAACCTTGACCTGAAAACAAAGAGCCTGGACGAAACGGGCGTACTGACCAAAAGCGTCCAAAGCATGAGCAATGTTCTACAGAACTTTGAAGCGCTTACAAACAAACATCTTGCCCGTCTGGCGCGGGAAGGCAAACTTACAATGGGAGGATCGATCCGTAGCGCGACAATATTTTTTTCGGACATACGTTCTTTCACCGCCATATCGGAAAAACTTTCGCCCGCCGAAGTTGTAAAATTTTTGAACGACTATATGGATCGCATGGTATCCTGCGTAATTATAACGGGCGGAGTCATCGATAAATTTATAGGGGACGCGATCATGGCGCACTGGGGGGCGGTAGAAAGCGCGGGAAGCGAGAAAGAGGACGCATTCCAGGGTGTGCGCGCCGCGTTGATGATGCGGGCGAGTCTGTACTGTTTTAACAAAACAAGGGGCGGCGCGCATAATCCGGTCATTAAGACAGGCTGCGGGCTGAACAGCGGAAAAATTGTCGCCGGGCAAATCGGATCGGACGAACGGGTCATGTTTACGGTGATAGGCGGGGCCGTCAACTTTGCCGAACGCACGGAAACTTTTAACAAACCTTTCGGTACCGAGATACTGATAACGGAGTATACGTGGAGGCTGGTCAAAGAGCATATTATAGTGGAGGAAATGGGTACCGTTATGGACGGCAACGAGCAGGTAAAGATTTTTGCGCTTATCAACATCAAGGACGGGCCTGAAGCGGATCGGCTGCTTGAAGACTTGAAAAAGATGGACAAAATTGATTACGAGGAATGCGGAGTCTGCGTTGGTCCGGGCGGCCCGCACAGTATTGATGAGCTGAGAAAGCTGCTCGGAATACCGACCCCGGATTTGGTCAATTTGAATCTTGAGGAAGAAGAAAAAAAATACAGCGTGGCGGCCCCGTAAGGAGTCGGATTTGGCTGTGGAAACAGTTGGGTATGAAGAAACGCGACAATGAACGCCGCGACAGGCGCTGGCAAATATTTGATGTACTCGTTGTAATTTTCTGCGTTGGCGGCGCCGCGCTTGCGTTTTTTCTGTTCTGGCGCGATTTGAACATGACTCTGACCAAGCAAAATGAAGCGCCGATAGCCATCATCAGCTTTAAACAAAAGACGGCGCAGCGGCGTTTCAGTGACAGGATCGTCTGGGACTTGTTGAGACAGGATTCGCCCATCTATTCCCGCGATGTGATCCACACGGCCGATCTGGCGGAAGCCACGGTTTTATTTTCCAGTGACGGGGCATCGGTTGACATTGGTGAGAATAGCCAGATACAGGTGTTTGAGACCGAATATGGCAAACGGATTGAGTTGTCAAGCGGGGCTATAAGTATCAATACCGGATCGAAAGGGGCAAAACTTGTGATGGTTTCGTCCGGCACGGAGCTTGATTTAAATGAAGGATCGCTGGTAAGCGCCGTTTCCAGCGCGGCAGGCAGCGGCACCGGCCTACAGATCATTGAAGGTTCCGCAAACATACTTACCACAGAAGGCATCGTGGGGATCGGCGCCGGCGATTCCCTTGAGTTGGGAGCGGACGGGACGCCCCTTGTTTCCGCTTCGGTAAGCCTTTTAATGCCGGCCCCTTCCGCCCACTACTTTACGGACGGTTCCGCCGCCACCATAAACTTTTCATGGAACACATCGAATTTCGGCCCGGACGATTTTGTACGTTTCCAGATTTCATCCGAACAGCGCTTTTCAAACGTGCTTGAATCGGTTGACATCCGCAATTCACGCTCACAAACGGTAAACCTCGCGCCAGGAACTTACTGGTGGCGCGCGATACCCAACAGGCCGGACGCACCGGAGGGTGCGTCCGGCCCGGTTATCGCCAACAAATTCTCGGTAGTTTCCATCAAAAGTCCGGAAGCCACGCTGCCGGCCTCCGGCAGCGTGGTAAGTTACCGGAGCACGCCGCCCGTCGTACGCTTTCAGTGGTCAAACGGCGATAACCCGGAGATACGGGACTATATGCTACAGGCTGCCGACAACCCGGAGCTGCGGAATCCTCAAATCCTGGTCAATGTACGCGGGGATTCGTATTCGTCCGGTGAACTTGGGGAGGGGACATGGTACTGGCAGGTCAGCCCCCTTATCCCTGAAAACTGGGAAGCCCTATCGCCCGTTTCGACGGTTTCCACCGTATCCACGTTCACGATCAGGCGAACTTACGAGGCGCTCAGCGCCCCGTCGCTTACCCTGCCCCTGAACGCGGCCTTTGTAAACATAGGTGCGAACGCCGAAAATACGCTGTTTTCATGGAAAAACGAGGGTAATGCCGTCAATTATACGTTGGAAATAGCGGACAACCCTGATTTTAACAACTCATTTTTCGTGAAAACCCTTGCCGAAAACCGCTATATACTAAACCCGCGCGAAGTACCGGTAAAAGGCGGGATCAACTTTTGGAGGGTAAGCTATGTGGACGATGGAGGCGCGGGCTCTCCGCCATCGTCCGTCCGTTATTTTGACGCCACCGAAACAACGGTGGTTTTTGAGAATGTGTTCCCCCCTGACAACTACAGTGTGCAGGACATAAATTTTGGCGGCCTGCTGTTCCGGTGGCAAAGTAACCTGCAAACGCCGTCCTCGTTTCAGCTTGCCCGTGACGGTGATTTTTCGTCTATTTTAATCGACGAAACCACGACGGATACCTTTTTTCAGGCGGACAGGGACTTTGGCATCCCCGCCGGCGGAGTTTACTTTTGGCGGGTTACAAGCCTGTTCAACGGAACCCGGGTAGAAACGTCGGCCTACAGACTCACCGTAAGGGCCTCGAACCGTGTTGTACTGCAATCCCCGCCATCCGGAAATGAAATTGCGGGCATAAACGCGCTTCGCGGGCAGATCGAACTCCGGTGGTCGTCCAGCGAGCCTTTGACGGCTTCACGCCTGCTGGTGTACCGCACCGGCGTGACGGTGTTTGAAATTGAGAATCCGGGAAGGACGGTAACCCTGCCCTCCCTTCCGGAAGGCTTATACACATGGACGGTACGGGCGGAAACAGGGGATGGATTCGATGTAAGCCCCGATGTTCCGTACATTTTCCGTGTGATGCCGATCCCGTTGCTGCCCGCGCCCGAGGGCCTGACGCCGTCGTCGGGCCGTAGTTTCGGGCCGGGCGATCTGCGCGAAAACCGCAGCATAAGCTTTGGCTGGAATCCTGTCAGCGGCGCCAACGCTTATATTTTCAGGCTGTACCCGGAAAAGGCGCCGTCCCGTTCCATAGTCAACCCCGCCCCGCTCCGCAGCCCGGCCTATACCCTGTCGGACCTTACAGTGCTTGATGTGGGAACCATGGTTTGGCAGGTGGAAGCGGTTTTTATGTCGCCGAGCGGCACGGTAGAGCAGCGCGGCCGGTTAGCCGAAGGCCGCTTTTCTATAGACATCAGCGTACCGTCCGCCCCAACACTGCGTGATGAAAAAACTTACGGCAGGTAGCCGCCGCCCGGCCACGCGGCTTACACCGTAGCGGTTTAGGCGGAAAGACTCAGCGGACAGGGAACCAGACGGATTTACGGGCCCGTAAAACATGACTGCGGAAAAATGCCCCATTCTTTTTCGCCGGGTACCGGCACTTTGTCACGCTTCGCGCATGAAGCCCCCGCCACAAAACAGCGTTAAGCTGTTTTTCCTGACGTTTTGCCGCTTCCCTAACCCGACAAGGAAGGGCAGGCAGGTATTATAGTGCTTCTAGTCAAGAAAAGTATAAAACCGGGGAAGTCGCGGCAACTAAAGTTGCCGACCCCTATGCCCACACCCCGTACAACTCTAATTTCCGGGAATGCTTGACAAGATTGGAAGAGCTGTGGTTTGCCGGGATAACGAACAAAAAGATAAAGAGGGAGGGCCGGGTCAGCGTTAAAGAATTAGTAAAGGCGGTAGAGAACTATATTAAAAACCGGAACAGGGACGGCAAACCGTTCAAATGGACAAAATCCGTTCAAGTTATTATTTACGTTATACATAAAGCCAAAACCGCGTATTCGAATTGATTTGGACGGAACTAGTAAGTCCATTTAAATCCAAAAGAAATCATAGGTATCGGCAATTCGAAAGAAGCCGTATTATTGTTACTCTCCTCTTCTTCCCCTGTGTATGGATTTAGGGTTGTACTTTTCTTTGGCTGGTAAACAAGCGACAGCGCGTTTTCTACGGCGAAATACACCTCCGTCCGCACCTTCCTGTTTGGATAAAAAAAGTACCACGAGAATTTTATGTCAAGCGGCAGCGAAAAATCCGAGCGTAGCGTGTCGGAATAGAAGGATTCACGCATATACTTCTGGCCTATAATCTCTCCTGTATCCATATCAGACAGGTCGTATATGATCACCGGCCCTGTACTGGGCTGCGGAATACCGCTCGCAAAGCCAAATCGTATATAAATATTGAAGCTCTCAATCGGTTTGAAATTTA
Organism: Spirochaetaceae bacterium; assembly: GCA_031278295.1. Taxonomy (GTDB): domain Bacteria; phylum Spirochaetota; class Spirochaetia; order Treponematales; family Breznakiellaceae; genus JAIRMY01. Next base: position 10,468 of record JAITKQ010000028.1, read on the forward strand.
ACACCAAATTCAGGTTTGAAAAACGATGAAATGAAGGGAAATACCAGGTATTATCCATGTCAGAAAATTTCACGCCCCCGAATGCGAAACTTTTTTTTGGATCACGGTATTTGGCATAATTAAACGAATATGAAATCCAGCCGTTCACAAAACGGCCGTCTATTTTTTGTAGCATAATATCAAAGCCCCAAATGTGCCCTGTACCGTCGAAATTAAGCTCTGCTTCAGCGCTCCCGGTTTCAAAGCTGGCAATATTCCTGTTATATGCCCGGTCAAATACATATTTATAGTAAAATTCAAATGTAAAAGTCCATACGTCCAAGAAATCAATTTCAAGCCCGGCAATACTTGTACTGGACTTGGTTTGTTTCAGTTCAAAATCATTAATCCCGTAACTTTTGCCCATGCGTTCAATATTTTCACTTACCGAAGAAAATAAACCTGTACCGGCCGTCAGCGTCAAACGATCAATAGAATTCCGGTTTTGTAGCAGATAGTAATCAAAGTTAAGACGCGGATTCACGGCCGGCAGCGTTTGGATGGCAGAGTCGTTTCCGATGAAATACAGATGATCAAGGCGCAGCCCCGCCTCGGCGGAAAAGCGTCCGCCGGAATCTTTGTATTCAACCAGTGAATAAACGCCGGAGAAAAAACCGGTGTTCCGTATTTCCGGATAAACTCGCGTGAACGACTGCCAGGTTTCATCATTTGCCTTGACATCTACTACCGCATTTGTAACAATGCTTTGACTCCATTTGCGGTACAGCTCTTCTATACCGGCTGAAAACAAAAATCCGTTTCCGAGATCCCAGTCAAAATCGGTTCGGGCCTGTAGGCCTGTGACCGTGTCATCATATTCTTGTATACTAACATCCGTGTTATCAGTAGGATAAATTTCACCTTCTATAGTATAGTTGGTATATGAATCCATGATCTGTGAGATATGGGATACGCCAAGGTTTGTTTTTATCGTCATATCGGAATTTGGAGTGAACAGCAAACTTGTCGTAAAAAAGAATATTGTATTATACCAGGTAAACTCAAAAACAGAATTGCTAAACACATCTGTATTTCCACTGTAGTCATCGTATGAAACGCCAACGCCGTCACCGCCAACATACGCATTCAAATTCAAATCCAGATCGGTGGAAAGACTGTAGTTCGAAAGCAGGCTTAAACTCCGTATATACGGCGCGGTAGATACGGCATTTACCGGTTCCAGGACAGTAATAGTTTTTGTCAGGGACTTCGCAAGGTATACAAAGGGTTCCCAGTATGTTATTTTTCCGATTAGCATAACCGCGCCACGGTTTGCGGCGTTAAAGTCAGAAAAATCCGGCAGTGGATATGATATGTTGAATCCCGCCGCACTTGTAGAAAAGTTAAGCCCAAACTCAACATGGTCAGACGGAACGCTCTTTGATCCCATTTCCAGCAGGCCCGAAATGGTGTGCGTGTAACGGGCCGAAAAAACACCGTGATGCAACTGTGCGCTTTCTACCGTTTGGGGATCGAATATGGAAAAACTTCCGCCCCAGTGGTATGGGTTATCGATATAAAAACCATCAAGAACCGCCTTCATATCGCCCGGCATCCCGCCGCGAATGGAGGGCAGCGCGTTAAAAAGTCCGCTGTACCCCACACCCGGCAGCAGTTTGATAGAGGACATTATGTCCTCTATCAGCCCGATTTCCGATGTAAGTTCAAGTTTTTCACGGTCGACTGAGACGCTGCGCCCGATCCGCGTATCCCCCGACGCGGGCATATAGCCTTCGATGACAAGCTCCTCATTTTCAAGAGTGCCAGCGCTCATCCGCATTGTAAGCGCAAATGAATTTACACCGTCAGGCGTTAATAGTACACGTTCCGATTCATAGCCGGGATAAGTGATTCCAATCTCGCCATAAAGATCGTCGGGGATGTTAAAAGATGCAAACCCGTTGTCATCGGTGGGTATTTCCGTTCCGTCCGGCAGATGGAGGGCGGCCCCGGCAAGCGGTTCTTCCAAATCGCCGTCGGTAACCGAAATACTTATATCCCTAGCGGCAAGCGGCAACACCGCGGTAAACAGTACGGCGACAGACAGGAAAGTGCGTGTTTTAGAGCCGGTCCTGAAAAAAAACGCGGGCGAGTACAGTTTGTGAATTAAGCCGGCAGTGGTGCGGGTTAAAACCATGCGGCAGCGCATAATAAAATTCTATTGGTAAAAAGATGTTTCTTCAACTATGAGCGTTGCCCCCGCGCCCGGGTCAGCAAGCTTACAAGTATTTTGCCCATCCATGCGGGGATAAAACTCAGCGTGAACGCAAAAGGCAGCACGAGGGCAAGGCTGACCTGGTTCTGCTGGTAGAAGGCCGGGAGCAGCTTGATAAGCATGGTAAAAACGCCTCCCAAGAAAACGTAAGTCCACAGCCCTTTGAGAATTTTTGCCGACAGGGCGCGCCTGGTCTCACCCCTGCTGAATGCGCTGTTAAGTCCTAACGGTACGGCGGCCAGCAGCAGCGGATTCAGAAAAATAACATTTATGTTGTGCCACGAATAATCATGGTTTGTAAAAAATGCCATAAAGAGCGCAACTGTCCCGGCAATGCCAAAGACCAGGCCCAAAAACGACTGGCTTAAACCATGCAGTACCCGCCAGCTTTTATATTTTTTTGACATAAGCATAAATAGCAAAAGCGCAAGCGCGATGGCCGAGCCGAGGCAAAGTTCATAGGGCCATTGAATACGGGGCTTTTCCAGCACAGCCGGGCGGCCTTTTGATATGTTCACGACTTCTACGGAGTCTGTGACGGGCTTTTTAACGCCGCTGTCGTCAATGTAATAAAATGTTTGCAACACGCGCCCCACTTCGGACGGCAAAAACATCTCCTGCTTTACAGTCGAAGGAAGGTCAATATTCTGCCCCATAATAAAACTCAACAGCCAGTCCCAGAAAGGCGAAAAATACGTATGCCTGCGGACATGTTCCCGCAGGGTAAACCGACCCGGCGTGTTTTCCGCCATTCCATAGAGCTGTCCGCCCAGCGCGTCGTCAAGCAGATTCGTTATCCTTGTAACGCAGTTATCCGAAAAATGATTGTACAGGTAATCACGGTATTCCGGCAGTATGTTTCGTTCCGCCGCCCGCATTATCGACTCTTTTTGTTTGGCGCTTAAATTCAGCGTGTATACCGTTACATCACGGTTTGTCATGATGTAGTGGCGCAGAATATCGCCTGTGTTTGATGCCGTGCTGGTATACAAAAGCCGCCCAAACGCAAAGTTCAAAAAGAAATTTTCGTTATCGAATGAAAATACACCGTAATCATAAAATTTTGAAGTACCGGACAACTCGTCTTCTATGATTAAGCCAAGATGCCCCCACCAGAAATACAATTCGTCGCCGGGCCCTATAACGGCAATCTTCACCGTAAGGTAATCCCCCCGGCTTTTTGTTTCCGCCGCAAATGTTTTGCCAAAAGCGGATAAAAATATTGTTACAATAAAAAGAACGCAGGCCGCATTACGATTCATATATTTATCTCCAGACCGTCGTAGGCGCTTTGAATCGTCATTTGACGCATATCGTTTTTTTCAAGCCAGCCTGAGCAGTACTCGTTGATTTCCGCATAAAAATGTTCATCCGCTATGTGCGTAAAAAAAACATGTTTCAACGCGGGGGCTGCGATTCTTTTTACGGTTTCGAGGGCCTCGTCAAACGAAAAATGGGTTTCGTGCCGCCGCATGCGCAACGCCCCGAGTACGAGGCATGAAATGTTTTTTAAAAGGACAAGCGATTCATCGCTTATAAAACTACAGTCCGTTATGTAGGCCGCTTCAACGCATACCGCGCCTCTATTTTCACGTACCTTCCAGCCAAGGACATCCATGTTTCCGTGTTTTACAGGAACGGGCGTAACTACAAGGTTTTCAAACGAAAAGGCTTCGTCCACTGTATGCAGATCAATTTTGGGCTTGCCGCCGCCCTTCTGGGTTTTGCGCCAAATGTAGGCAAAACGTTCACGAATGTCGTTGATAGATCGTTCATTTCCATAAACCTGTACGGGTTTTATCCGCGAAAGCTGGCGCAGATCATCCAGACCGTGAAGGTGGTCGGCGTGTGAGTGGGTTAATAAAACCATGTCCAGGTACTTTATGCCGGCCCGCAAAGCCTGTAGCCGGAATTCAGGTCCTGTATCGACAACTATGCGCTCGCCTTTGTCCCCTTTGATGTATAAGGACGAACGCATACGCTTGTCACGCTGATCGACGGAAGCGCACACAGGGCAGTCGCATCCTACAACAGGAACCCCGTTGGATGTTCCCGACCCCATGATAATAAATTTCACGCCACCTTATTCTCCCACACGGATAGAATCAAACCACGCATCGTTGTACAATCCAAGATACTCGCCTACATCGTCCTTTAATTCCGTGTTCGCGAGTTCTTCCACCCTGTAAAGCGGTTTTTCTTTTAGAATATCGCGGGCGGGAATGTTTACGGTGGCGGGAAACCTGAACGCATCGCAGAATTCGGCGTATATTTCGGGGCGGTGTATAAAGTCTATGAATTTATGGGCAAGGTCAATATTTTTTGAACCCTTAAGTATGCACATACTGTCGATATAGGCGGGGCCTCCCGCTTCAGGGATAAAGAATACCGTACTGTCAATAAGCTCCTGGTTGTCCGCTATCTCCTCGAAGACAACCTCCGCGTACCCCTGCACTACCCAAAAATCTCCGTTTGCATAGCCTTTGCCAAAGGCTTCCGCGTCAAATTTGACAAGGTTAGGCTTCCATGTGTTGTTAATCAGGTCACGGGCGGCGTTTATTTCGGCGGGGTCTACACTGTTTACCGAATACCCCAGCGTAACAAGGGCGTCTCCCATCACTTCCCGCATATCGTCCAGCATGGTCATGCGGTTTTTAAGATCGCTACGTCCAAAAATATTCCAGCTTTTTTCATAGACAGGCACATTTGCCGTATTAACCACGATGCCGGCCGCGCCCCAATAGTAAGGCACGGAGTATTCCATACCGGGATCGTAGGTCGCTTTGCCCAGTACGATCGGGTCTATGTTGCCCAGGTTTGACAATTTTGATCTGTCAATTTTTTCAAACATCCCCTGGGATGACATTATCGAAACATAATCACCCGACGGAAAAACAATATCGTATCCCGATCCGCCGGCCTTTATCTTGGCGTACATATCTTCGTTTGACGCGAATTCATCATAAACGATGCTGACACCGTATTCCTTTTCGAATTTATCTATAACTGAATCGGGGGTATAGTATGTCCAGTTATAGATATACAATTCCTTGTCGGTGTCCTTTTTTGAACAGCCGCAGAATATTGCCGCGGCGGCAGCCGTCAGGATGGCCGTGGAGAGTACGCGCCTAACGCGCTCCACGACCCCTGCTATAGGTAAGTCAATCATTGTATTCCTCCTGAAATTGACATGTTTCAAGCAAAGCCCGCACCAAAAGCGCTTTGCCTGCTTTGTCAACTTGATATAATCAACTATAAATCAGCCCTCTTTTTTTTTCTACAGTCCATACCGCAGGCGGCTTCCACACAGTACCCTACAATCCCGAATTCAGGCGTGCGGGCTTCCAACGTGCCGCCAGGCGGCGTTCACGCCGGTATTCCATCCCCGTCACATAAGGTAAAAATGACGGCCAAACCTGCCGGCGCGGCCGGCGGGTTTGGCGTTGATAGCGGGGGCGGTTTCATTTTTTACCCGGTGAGCCTTCCCGAAAAGCATTTTCCGGCAATTAATCAGTGCTTCCCTAGGGGGTGTTTTTGGATTTTGGGCCTGACATAATTTTTGCCAAATAGACGGCCCTTGCCATGCCGGCAAGCGCCATGGCAAGGGCGGCGGCCAGAAACAGGCGCGGCAAAAAATCGCCATGTTTTGTGTAGAAGGTTTGATCCGTCACGATCGGGACGGAAACGGTGAGGGCGGCTTCTGTAAAAGCTTCGGCCATTGCCAGAATCCTGCCGTCCGGGGCCACGGCGCAGGTTTGACCGGACGCGGTGGAGCGTGTCATAGACCGGCGGTTTTCCACGCTGCGGAAAACCGCCATCGAAAGATGCTGCATCTGGGCGCTCAGGCTGCCGGACCAGGCGTCGTTTGAAAGGTTTACTATCAATTCCGCGCCGTTTTTGACAAATTCCCGTGACAGGTAGCCAAAAGTATCTTCAAAACAGATCGGCGTCGAAAAACGTAAACCGTTGACGTCGAAAACAAGCCTCCGCGTACCCTTTTTCCAAAAGTGCGTGTCCGCGTTTTCCAGCATTTTGTAGACAAAAGGAAGCTGCTTTTTATACGGAAAATGTTCCGTAAACGGTACAAGGTGTATTTTCCGGTATACATCCGCCATCTCGCCCCGTTCAAACAGAATCGCGGCGTTGTAATCCACCCTGTCTACCAGGCCCGAATCCGTCATCTCTCGCCTTCCGTCGTCATTACCGATAACGAACGGTACATCCTGTAGCGCGAGAAAATCCAACAGTTCCTTTACCTGGGCGTAGTAATCGTTGTCCGTGCGGTAATGGCTGTGCCAGTAGATCATCGGGACGAAGGCCGTTTCGGACCAGACTACCAGCTCTGGGCCGGGATTTTGTGCAAGCGCCTCCTCGCTCAGCCGTTTCAATATCCTAAAATTGTTTTGATAATCCGCTTTATCGTCCTTCCAGGGGTCCGTGTTGTGTTGAATCAGCGCGATTCGGGCCGTTTTGCTGTCCGAAAAATCGTGCGGCACGGTGAATCCGTATACCAGGGACAAGACAAGGATAAGGACGTATAAAGAAATGCACACGGTAAGGCCGCAAACGCGGAGTCCGGCTATTTTCAGGGCCGAAAACCGGTAAAAATACTGCGCCATCAAAGTTTGCGGAAAGATTATCAGCGCGGAGACTCCCCAAACGCCCGTTATGCCGGCGATCTGTATCAACGGTACAAACTGCCACTGGGTGTAGCCAGTAATGCCGTAAGGGTAGCCCAAAAAGCCAAGCGTACGGAGGTACTCAAAGCCGACAAATATAAACCATTGCAGGATAAAGCCGTAGCGCGGGAAGAAAACGAGTGCGGCTCTCAACGCGGAAAAAAGCAACGCAAAATAACAGAGATAAATCGTGTAAACAACGACCCCCGCGATGAACTGGTAGGCGCTCAACCAATAATTGAACAGTGAAAACGCGGTAAAACCGTACAGTGCGCCCCAAACCAGGCAGGAAGGAAGCGGGGAGCGGCGTATCAAAACAAGGACGGGCAGGTACATTAGCCACGCGAAGGCGGGCAGCCCGTTCATAAATACCGGATTCGGATGGGCAAACACGAACAACACCACCGCAAGAAGCGTAAAACTCAAATTTTTAACGAAACCCGTAAAAAAAGGCGAAAACCGGCGCCGATTCGCGCCAGCGCCCTTTGGGGATTCCACAGCGGAGCTTCTTCGTGTCTTTAAAACGGACTTTGACGCGGGGGAAACGTTCCTAGCCATGCTTTAAGCGGCCGGTTTCACCCGCCGGTGAACCCTCTTCAGGCTGCCGAAAATCAACGGAAGGCTGCATAATGGACCAAGCGGCGCGTTTCATCTCCTTGCCCGGTCTAAAGGCCACTATCCCGTGCGGGCAGGACGGCGCCGGCTCGCCGGTACGCGGATTCCGCGCACTGGACCGGCCCTTGCGAAAACGCACTTCAAATGTGCCAAACCCGCGCAACTCTACCGTTCTGTTGCCAACCAAGGCCTCTTTTATCGAATCTAGGGCCGTATCCAGCGTTAGTTTAATGTCGGAACGGTTGATCCCCGATTTTTCATAAACGATATTGATGATTTCCGCTTTAGTAAATTTATACGCTGCCATCAACACACCATCCGGTAACCATAGTGGCAGTTGCTACTGAGCGGTCTTTATGCTGTTAAACAGCTTCTGCATACGTGACTTTTTGCGCGAAGCCGCATTTTTCTTGATCACCCCTTTCCTAGCGGCGGTGTCAATAAGTTTTGCCATATTGCGTAAAGCCGCCCCGGCACCTTCACCGTCCTTTTTATGCGCCAGCGCCAGAAATTTCCTGACGCTGGTCTTGACGGCGCTCTTTGCCGCCTTGTTCCTAAGCCGTCTTTCTTCACCCTGACGCCGCCGTTTTTCCGCCGAACTGCAATTTTTTGCCAAAATACGCCTCCACTCCTACTTAAAATCCGAAGGCCGCCGTTCCGACCTCTTGCATTTTTCGCATTCCGCGATGGTCTTTACCTTTCCGCTCTCAAACAGCGTCTTCATTTTTATCTCGCCCCCGCAGGAACAGAAGAATTTTTGAGTACTGCTCGACGTGCGGGCATTTTTATTTACCGCCATTATAAACTCCTTGCAGGCTGATTTTGTCCCTTCAAATTTTATCTTGGGAACACTACCATATTACCGCACTCCCGGTTAAATATCAAGAGAGCGCGAATTGCGCGGAAGTCGCGTTGCTTTCGGTTATTTTTTGAACCGGGACATTTCGGCGATCACCGGGGTAGCGCCGGCTACAGGCGGTGGCGGGCCACGATCACGACGCCGTGATCCATCAGGCTTACATTCACCGTATAGGAGGGCCCGGGCGGTCGGGCGCACCCTGATCGCAGCCTGAAAACACAGCCGCCGCGAGCAAAACCGCGCTAACGAAACCAGTGTGAATAGCCTTTTTCATTTTTCTCCTCCAAAGCTGAATCACAAGCCTTCCCCCTTACAGGAAGCGCGTTGGCGGCTCGGCAGCCTCATACAGGGGGTGCGTTGCAAGGGCGGTGCGGTTGCCGCTATAACTTTGCTATATCCTCGGCGGAAAGTCCGGTCCACACGGCTATTTGAGAGGCCGGAATCCCGCTCCCCTTTAGGTTCCGGGCAATTTCCCGTTTTGCCTGTACTACCTTGCTCCGGGTGTCAACTTCGTACTTGTACTCGCTCATTAGCCGCGCACGTTCCACCTCGTCCTTGCTTATCGTTATCAACATGGACTGGACCGGATTCGTATGCATTCGGTACTCTTGTAATTCCACTCAATCAAGTATACAATAAAACCGCCTATTAGCTATAGGTAAGGAGTGATGCGGTTATGGCATTTGATTCACAAAAGCGCACGGAGCGCGCAAAAAACGGCGGAAGCTGCGGGTACAAAAACGGATGGTATGTAATGGATTTGAAGGGTTCCAACGCTCAAATCGGCTACGACCATGGGGTAATGCTTGCGGAGGAAATCCGCGACTATATTGAGGAGGTCCACAAATACGTCTGGGTATGCATGGGGATTGACTACCAGTATGCCCGTGAGGATGTCAAACGGCTATCGGACGGCAAAATCTCCGCCGAGATGGTCGAGGAAATGAACGCCATCGCGACAGGCGTCAACAACATTCTCCAGACGAGCTATGACATTTGGGACCTCGTACTGATCAACTGGATGGAGGGATGGTCAGGCTATGCGTTTGACGCAGCCCTTGCGTATCAACACTATTCGCAGCTTGTCGAGAACGGCTCGGCGCATTTGACTCCGCCTGTCAGGGCGCACCGCGATCATTGCTCGGCATTCGTTGCCACAGGCCGGTACACGACCGACGGCAAACCGGTAATGTATCACAACTCGTTTAACGTGTTTGAGACAAGCGGCTATGCCAATGTCATCGCGACAATCACTCCCGAAAAGGGGCACCGCTTTACCATGCAAACGCAGATCGGATATGTTCATTCTATGGCGGATTTCTACATCGTGGAGACCGGCAAGGGGCCGCAAGACCGCGTGGCAATTACGGAAACGACAATCGGCGGGTTCAACCGCTACAACAAGGACGGCATTCCGGAATTTGACCGCATCCGTCGCGCCGTTCAGCATTTCACGTCAATCAACGACGAGGGGGATGCCGCTTCATTCGTCAGTATTATGCGTACCGGCGAGAGCGGCGACTACGCCAACACCTGGTTGATTGCGGATTACCGCGACAACTCAATCTGGGAGTTTGAAGAAGGGCTGGAATTCTACAATGTTACTCACAAGCCGTCAAACGACGAAAAGCCCTATTTCTTCGGCGCTAACTATCCTAAACATCCGCAAATCAGAAATCTTGAATGTTCCAATGACGGCGGCGATGACATTCGCCGGCACCAGGGCGCAAGACGTGTGCGGCTCCCGCATCTGGTGGAGGAGTACGGCAACAAAGGCGATATCAATCTTAAAACCGGCGAAGCTATCATTGCCGACCATTATGACGTTTACGATGAGTCCGAGACCGACGGCAACAGCCGCACTGTCTGCTCGCACTACAATCTTGACAAACGGGAGTACATGTCCGACCCGTCGCGCCCAAAACCGTATCAGCCCCGCGGCGCGATTGACGGAATGGGCGTTGACTCGAACCTCGCCGCTGATTTGCGGCTCAATGCCCGTTGGGGCAGCAGTTGCGGCGCCGCGTGGTTTGCGGGTGAGTTCCTAGAGAAGCATCCGCAGTTCGACCATCTGCGCCCGTTCCTGCACGACCGCCCCTCCCAGCCGTGGACGGTGCTGCCGGAAGTTAAGAAGTAGCGCATATTAAGGTTCGCAAGTGAAACAATAATCTTCCACTTTATGGTGACGGCATTCGTTCAAAAAAGTGCCCGTCACCATGCCGCCGCCGCCGCCGGGTACTTGACTATGTGGCACCTAATGTGTTTAACTGTGGACAAGCCGCTTAACACTGTCTACCCAACGGGGTAAAGTCCACAGCCTCCTCCGCACAAGGGACGGCCCCCTCCGCACGGGGGACAGCCCCCTCCACACCGGGGACAGCCCCCTCCGCACGGGGGACAGCCCCCTTCACACGGGGGACAGCCCCCTCCACACCGGGGACAGCCCCCCCTCCGCGCGGGACAGTCCTCACACGAGGGATAGCCCCCTCCGCACAAGGGACAGCCTCCCCGTACAAGGGACAGCCCCCTCCGTACAAGGGACAGCCCCCTCCAACGGGGGACAGCCCTCTTCACACGGGGGACAGCCCTCTCCGCACGGGGAACAGCCCCCTTCACACGGGGGATAGCCCCCTCCACACGGGGGACAGCCCCCTCCGCATGGGGGACAGTCCCCTCCACACCGGAGACAGCCCCCCCTCCGCGCGGGACAGTCCTCACACGAGGGACAGCCTCCTCCGCACGAGGGACAGCCCCCTCCGGCAAAGGGACAGCCCCCTTCACACGGGGGACAGCCCCCGCCATTTGGGGACAGCCCCCCGCCATTTGGGGACAGCCCCCCTTCACACGAGGGACAGCCCCCTCCAACAGGGGGACAGCCCCCTCCAACAGGGGACAGCCTCCTCCAACAGGGGGGACAGCCTCCTCCGCACGAGGGACAGCCCCCCGCCATTTGGGGACAGCCCCCTCCGACAGAGGGACAGCCCCCTTCACACGGGGGACAGCCACCCCCGCACGAGGGACAGGCCTCACGCGGGGGACAGCCCCCTCCAACAGAGGGACAGCCCCCTCCGCACGGGGGACAGCCCCCTCCGCATGAGGGACAGCCCCCTCCGCACGGGGGACAGCCCCCTCCGCACCGGGGACAGCCCCCTTCACACGGGGGACAGCCCCCTCCACACCGGGGACAGCCCCCCCTCCGCGCGGGACAGTCCTCACACGAGGGACAGCCCCCTCCGCACAAGGGACAGCCCCCTTCACACGGGGGACAGCCTCCTCCGCACGAGGGACAGCCCCCTCCACACCGGGGACAGCCCCCTCCGCACGGGGGACAGCCCCCTTCACACGGGGGACAGCCCCCTCCAACAGAGGGACAGCCCCCTTCACACGAGGGACAGCCCCCCGCCATTTGGGGACAGCCTCCTCCGCACAAGGGACAGCCTCCTCCGCACGGGGGACAGCCCCCTCCATCACAGAGCCAGCCTCCTCCGCACGAGGGACAGCCCCCTCCGCACAAGGGACGGCCCCCTCCATCACAGAGCCAGCCTCCTCCGCACAGGGGACAGCCTCCTTCACACGGGGGACAGCCCCCTCCACACAGGACACGCTGGCATAGTGCTCATACGTTTCCGGCGTACACCGGAAAGTACACCGAAAGTAGGAAGCCCGCAGTAAGTCTCCCCTTCGTTTAACCCCGCAAAATTCCCTGAAAACGCCTTCTGGTTTTTTTTTTTGATACTGATTACACTAAGCGAATGACTTTTCACATAGTGCTTTTGGTAGTATTCTTTGCCCTGCTTACCGGTATAGGGGTATGGGGGATGACGCGCACAAAGACGCTTGGCGATTTTTTCCTGGGCGGGCGCAGGATGGGCCCCTGGGTGTCGGCCTTTGCCTACGGCACATCGTACTTTTCCGCCGTCATCTTTATAGGTTTCGCCGGAACGCAGGGGTGGCTGTTTGGGCTAAACAGCCTGTGGATAGCGGCGGGAAACGCTTTTATCGGCTCCATGCTCGCATGGCTTCTGCTTGCCAAACGTACGCGGCGGCAGACGCAGAATCTTGACGCCATGACGATGCCAGGGTATCTACAGGAACGTTACGGCGCTAAACACCTCAAACCGGTGGCCGCAGTTATCGTATTCCTGTTCCTGCTCCCGTACTCGGCTTCTATATTCAAGGGACTCGGACACCTGTTCGAGGCCGTATTCCACATACCTTACGATACCGCCCTGCTCCTGATGATAGCGTTTACGGGCGTCTACCTGATACTGGGCGGGTACTTTGCCGTTGTTGTAATAGACTTTATCCAGGGTTTGCTGATGATAGCCGGCGCGTTCGCAATGGTTTCCATCATCGTTTCGGAAGGCGGCGGACTTGGCGCTTTCCTGGGCGGCATCGCTGAAAATTACAGGGAACACATCCCGCCGCTTGCCCGGCCCGGCTTCCTCACCGTCGCGTCACTGGTGTTTATGACCAGTTTCGGCACCTGGGGACTGCCGCAGATGACGCAAAAATTCTACGCGATAAGGAATGAAAAAGTTATTCCCAAGGCTGTGATCGCCACAACGATTTTTGCCGCGATCATAGGCTTTTCCGCCTACATGGTCGGCAGTTCGGCGCATGTCTTTTTTACGCCCGAAACCGTGCCGCGCGCGGCGGACGGACGCATCCTGTACGATCTGATAGTACCGGCCTTGCTGACGGAGCATCTGCCGGAAACCCTGATGGCGCTGATTCTGCTGTTCGTGCTGTCCGCCTCTATGTCCACGCTGTCATCCCTCGTAATGATTTCGTCATCGTCCGTCGCAATCGATCTTTACCCGGTAAAAAGCGATCCCGACACCGGAAAAGACCGATCAACCGCGATGATGCGTTTCCTTTCCCTGATATTCATAATCGTTTCGTACTTCATATCGCGTTTTCAGATCAGCATAATCGTGTACCTGATGTCGCTCAGCTGGGGCGCGGTTTCCGGTTCATTCGCCGCACCGTACATATACGGCCTGTACTGGAAGAGGACAAGCAAGGCGGCGGCTTACTCAGGGCTTTTAAGCGGCCTGGCAATAGAAATCGCGCTCTTTTTCATACTGGGCCCGGCCAACTCGCCGCTTAGCGCTTCGATAGCGATCATTGCCCCGTTCATCATAGTCCCGATCGTGTCGGTCTTCACCAAAGCGCCCGAAAAACAGCTTATAGACAGGGCTTTTGCCGTGCCGTCCGCGTAATCCGCCGCCCGGGAGTTTGCCGTTCGCGCGTAAAATTCCCAAAAATCGCCGATTAGGCGATTTTTTACCAGGCAAACTCCTGTCGAAGCAAAACTTCGCGGCAGCCGGATTAGCGCGGCTCAACGCGCGGCCTTGGGTTTCATGGCTTTTTCAACAAAAAGCCATGAAACCTACAAGAACAACAGGCTGTTAGCTTTTAAGGATGGCCAGCGCCTCGTCACGGTAACAGTCCATGATGTACGGAATGCCCGTTACCCGTACGCACTCTTCCGTCAGGGACATCAGGTCCCGGCGGCCAAGCGCCGGGACGCGGAAGCGCCGCGCGCCGGCCATCAGTTGTTGCAGGCCGACCCGGAGTTTGTCCGCGTAGCTGTATATGCCGATAGCGCCGAGCGGAATACGGCCGATTTCCGCGGCACCGACGAGGTCTTTGACGCGCTCGTAGTTGACAAATATCTCTTCCGGCGTGGACCCAAAAGCGGCGACGCTTTTGGGTAGCTTCCCGTCCTTGAGCCACCGCCCGATATTTTTGCCCACCATGCCGGGGATCATAAGCGCCCGGCCCATGCAGACCGCCTTGACGAAAGGGGCGCCCAAGGCGAGGGCCTTGAATATGTGATCCTCCGTGCTAAAACCGCCGGCGAAGGCCAAGTCCGGGACCCGCTCTCCCCGCGCGGCGAGGACAGAGGCGTACTCGTAGGCGGCGCTGTGCAGGTAGAGGGAGGGAAGTCCCCACTCCTCCATCATGCGCCAGGGACTCATCCCCGTTCCGCCGGACGCTCCGTCTATCGTCAGCAGATCGATTTTTGCCCGTGAACAGTACTTGATCGCCTGGGCCAGCTCTTTCAGGCTGTATGCGCCCGTTTTCAGCGTGATCCGTTTGTAGCCCAGCGCGCGTAGCCGTTCTACCTCACCGATGAAGCCTTCCTCCGAGACAAAACCGAGACGGCTGTGGCGTTCAAATTCCTTGATCGCCCCGGCCCGCCAAGAGGCCTGCACCACCGGATCCGAAGGATCCGGCGTAACGATGTAGCCCCGCCTCTGTAGTTCCAGCGCCCGTTCCAGCTCGGCTACCTTGATTTCGCCGCCTATGCATTTCGCGCCCTGGCCCCATTTGAGCTCTATCGTCCCTATGCCGTGCTTTTCGATGATGTACTCCGCCACGCCCAGATTCGTGTCTTCCACGTTCATCTGGATAAGAATCTCACCGTAACCGGAGTGGTAGCGTTTGTACACTTCGATGCGGCGGTCCATGTCAGGCGCTTTCTTTACCTTGCCCTTGTCGCCGAGTTCCAGGCCGGGATCGATGCCGCAGACATTCTCCCCGCAGACGATCGTAAGGCCGGCTATCGCCGCGCCCACGGCAAAGTGCTCCCAGTTCTTGCGGGCAATCTCGGTGGAGCCCAGCGCCCCGGTAAACAAGGGCAGCTTCATTTTAACCTTCCGTTCCCAGCCGTACTCCGTCTCCGTATCGACCAGCGGGAAACGCGCCGTATCAGGCCCCGCGTTTACGCCTTCGGGAAGCCCGCAGGCCCCCGCCGCATAGCCCTGAATGTTAAGGTGGGAATAGTCCACCGGGTAGTCCTTGTCCCCGCCGGCTGTTATATCGCCGAAGGGGCCCGGGTAGATCAGTTCCCGCCCGCGAAAGGCGGCGCGGAATACCTCACAATTCCCCTCGCACCCGTCAAGGCACCGGGAACACAAACCGCTGCCCGGCGACACGTTCCGTGAGCGGTTCGCGGAACCGGTGGCGTCGTTGCTGTTGGGCCGCTGTAGATTCATACATTTCCTCCAAATTTCCTGAATATTTTACCCCGCCTCTTACGTTCCGGGGCAAGAGCCCATTTTAACCGGAGGGGGGCCAAAGGACAAGGACAGCCCCACCACCCGCCAGCGGGTTTAAAGTCCGCTACGCGGTAGCGTCCCGCGGGCGGACTTCAGGTTCTGCCCTCGGGTCCGCAAAAGGCGATAGGCATACGCGGCTGTAGACTGGGGGTGATTTGATGTTTCAGGGAACAGACTCAGGTG
This sequence comes from Spirochaetaceae bacterium, assembly GCA_031278295.1. Classification (GTDB taxonomy): domain Bacteria; phylum Spirochaetota; class Spirochaetia; order Treponematales; family Breznakiellaceae; genus JAIRMY01. The sequence goes on from JAITKQ010000028.1 coordinate 26,128, forward strand.
ATTTGGGCGCATTTCCGGCCCTGCCGGAAACCGGGCTTTGCGGGGTTCCGCGAGGCAACCCCCTTGGGTTGCCCCTCCATTCGCTACGCGAACGCTACGCGCCCCTCCAATCCCTTGCACATTCCCCCGCCACCCGCCAGCCCCGCCAGCGGGTTTCACATCCGCTACGCGCCCGCCAGCCCCGCCAGCGGGTTTAAAGTCCGCTACGCGCCCGCCAGCGGGTTTAAAAGCCGCTACGCGGTAGCGTCCCCAACGCGGAGTTCGGGTTCTGCCTTCGCTCCGCAAAAGGCGGTAGGCATACGCGGCTGTAGGCGGAGGGTGTGGGGTCAGACCCCGCCAGCCGGCGCGTACATTCGCGGTTCCTGAAACATCAAACCACCCCCCGCCTACAGCCGCGAATGCCTACCGCCTATTTCGGACCCGAGGGCA
>JAITKQ010000038.1 GCA_031278295.1 Spirochaetaceae bacterium
GTGGCGATGCCTGTCGAACTGGTAAACGCCCACCGGAAACTCGATAAGGCCGTAGAAAAAGCATACGGGCGTTCTTTTGACGATGACAGCCAGCGTGTCGCGTACCTGTTTGAATTGTATCAGGAGTATTGCAGGGAATTGATTGTTACCACACAAAAGCGGGGAAAGGGCAGGAAGATATAGGGCAGGCGGAAATGAACCGCCCCGCCACAAAACAGCGTTAAGCTGTTTTGCCTGACGTTTTGCCGCTTGCCTAACCAAATGAACCTCCCCGCCCTGAAGGGCGGGGTATTAGACCCCACTGCGAATAAATATTTCATAAGATGTTTTGTCCGTATAAAATTCATATCGAAATTATTTTACAGAAATTATTTTTGTCAATCCACTTTCATAATATATTAAAAAATATTTGCCTCAATGTCGCATAACGTTTCGGCTGTATGGGAACCGCTTGCGCGGTAAGCGGAAAGGTTTGGTGGCCCGAATAAGGAAATGCGCAGCATTTACAGGGCCGGCAAAATGTGCCGGAGCAACGGCGTGGGAATGGAGCGGTACAATGAAACTACGGGAAAAGGTGACCGGCACCGGACGGGGGAGCGGCGTACAGAGAAGGGCGGCTTTAACAGCAATTTTACATTTACCGGCCTATAATTGGCGAAAAGCCGTGTACAAAACGCGCAAGGGATTGGAGGGGGGTGCGTAGCGGACTTTAAACCCGCTGGCGGGCGCGTAGCGAATGTGAGACCCACTGGTGGGCGCGTAGCGGACTTTAAACCCACTGGCGGGCTGGCGGGCGTGTCATTCGCGGTTCCTGAAACATCACCCCCCCCCCCCTCCGCCGCCTACAGCCGCGTATGCCTATCGCCTCCTTCAGACCCGACGGCACGACGTAAAACCCGCCTTCGGGACGCTACCGCGTAGCGGACTTTAAACCCACTGGTGGGGCTGGAGGTCGCGTCATTCGCGGTTCCTGAAACATCACCCCCCCCCCCCCCTACAGCCGCGTATGCCTATCGCCTCCTTCGGACCCGACGGCACGACGTAAAACCCGCCTTCGGGACGCTACCGCGTAGCGGACTTTAAACCCACTGGTGGGCGTAGCGGACTTTAAACCCGCTGGCGGGCTGGTGGGGCGGGGCGCCTTGCATTTTGACAGTATAAAATATAAAATAAGGCAAAAGGGTTTGAGGTGACAAAAAATAATTGCGTAAGACAATGAAACAAAAGTTGGACGCGCGGCCAAAACAGCCGCACGCCATCAGGATTTGAACGGACAATACTTTATAGTATGGTCGAAAAATTAATGACCGTAAAAGAAATTGCCGCATTGGCAGGCGTCTCTATAGGAACCGTTGACCGCGTCATCTACCATCGGGGGCGGGTATCGGCGGAAACGAGGGCTAGGGTTGAATCGATAATCCAAAAATATCAGTTTACGCCAAACCCGATAGCGCGGCGGCTCAAGAGGAACCGTGCGTACCGGTTCTGCGCGTTCCTGCCCCGGCAGAATCAGGACGCCGGCTACTGGTCCCAGATTCTGGAAGGAATTCGGGAAGGCTCAAGGGAGATCACGCCGCTGGGGGTAGGAACGGAAATTATCCAATTTGACCGTTACAGCATCGGTGAATTTCATAAGGCGTCCGACACTTTACTGCTGGAGAAACCCGACGGGATAATTTTATCCCCCATAATGCCCGAAAAGATGAAAAGCCTGATAACAAAAATACAGGACAGTGAAATCCCCTGTATTTTTTTTGACGCCGATCTTCCCGGCGCCAGGCCACTTTGCGCAATAGGCCAGGATTCGTTTCGTGGCGGGTATCTTGCGGGCAGACTGATGCACCTGTTGACGGGAAGCATAACCAAGCCGCTTGCGGTTCTGGATACTCATGGCGAAGATTACCACATTACCCGGCGCAGGGACGGCTTTTTGCGTTACGCCGGGGAATTGGGTTTTTCCACAGTGGTGAAGGAATATTCCGGTTATAAGGGCGTTGAAATATCGGTTGATGAGATCAGCGTATTCCTTGAGGAAAATCCCGATTTGGCGGGGATATTTATCACCAACTGCATGGCCCATCGTGTTGTAGAGGCCTCGAAACGGCAAAAAAGAAAATGTTCTTTTTGCCTTGTGGGCTATGATCTTATCCCGGACAACCGTGAACTACTGCGGAACGGCTGGATAGATGCGATTATTTCACAGCGGCCTGAAGAACAGGGGCGCGAGGCCCTGCTTAACCTGTACCGTCATATCGTACTTGAACAGGATATACTCCCTAAAATAGAAATACCGCTGGATGTGTACCTAAAAGAAAATATTCCTTAAAAAAAAGTAATAGAGTTGTTCAGAAACCTCAGTTTCTGAACAACTTCCGCTGAAAAACCTGTTCAAGAACCCGTGGGCTTTTGCCCACATTCAAATAGGTTCTTGAACAAGTCCAATGTTTTTCTAAATTTGGGCCCGCTAACGTACAAGGCGCGTGGCCGGTCTATCCGCTTCAATCCCATAACGCCGCGGAATGCCTGGAGTCTTGCTTTAAAGGGAGCCGTAAACTTGCGGGACTGTTGGAATCATCGGCACTAGACGCGCAATTGCCAAACAAGGCAATGCGTTTGCTGTCAACGGCGCCTCGGCGACACCGGCTTGGAAAAAAAATTTGACAGCGCGAAAAATCCGTTATATAGTTTTATATGCGTAGCGTGAACGAACACGCACCGGTCACGGCTACGTAATTTTTTAATTTTTTATGGAGGAAAAAATGAAGTTCATGCAAAGAATGTTGATGGCGGCAGCGGTGCTGCTCGCCGCGTCGGGAACGCTTTTTGCCAAAGGCGCCCAGGGTCAGGCCGGAAGCGAAAAGGGGCTAATCGGCGTTGTCATGCCTACGCGGTCGGAGGAACGCTGGATCAAGGATGGGAATGCGGTCAAAGAAGGGCTGGAAAAACTGGGCTACGCGGTAGACTTGCAGTATTCGGATGACGACATCGCCACCCAGACCCGCCAGGTTGACGATTTGATCACCAAAGGCGTAAAGGCTCTGGTTATCGCGTCCATTGACGGTTCGGCTCTCTCCAACCAGCTTGCCAACGCCGCCGCTGTCAAAATCCCGATCATCTCCTATGACAGGCTTTTGATGCAGTCTCCCAACGTTGACTACTATGTCTCTTTCGACAACTACAAGGTCGGCGGGCAGATGGGGGACATCCTTATTACCGGCCTCAAGCTGGATCAGGCGACAGCCGCAAAGCCGGTTATCATCGAGCTGTTTGCCGGTTCGCCGGACGACAACAATTCGGTCGGTTTCTATCAGGGCGCGATGGACAAGCTGAAACCCTACTTTGACAAGGGTGTGCTCAAAGTACCGTCCGGGCAGACAGACAGGGCGGTAATCGGCACCCTGCGCTGGGATGCGGCGGAAGCGCAGAAGCGGATGGAGAACCTGCTTTCGGCCTATTACTCAGGCAATGTCGTGCTGAACGGTATCCTGTCCCCGTACGACCCGATAAGCCTCTCATGCCTTGAAGCCTGTAAAGCCGTTGGTTACGGCAGTACGCCTGGAAAACCCCTCCCCCTGGTAGGCGGTCAGGACTGTATCGTCGCTTCCGTTAAGTCGATTCTGGCGGGCGAACAGTACGCCACCGTGCTGAAAGACACCCGCTCGCTGGGCGCGGCTACGGTTACGCTGGTGGACACCCTGATGCAGGGCAAGACGCCTGGCGGCCTGGACACCACGAGTTACAACAACGGCGTAAAGGTAGTCCCGTCTCTGTTGCTTGACTCTGTTATCGTTACCAAAGATAACGTGCAATCGGCGGTGATCGATACCGGGTATCATACCAAGGCGGAGCTTGGTCTTTAGGACGGCAGGCGCGGCAAGCCGCGTAGCGGCTTGCCGCCTTGCCGCCTTAATTTGTGATAGTGCTTACCGTTTCCCGCTGTTTTGACCGTTAATGGAGGGGCGTTTTATACCTATGGAAGCCGCGCTGCTTGAAATGAAAAACATAACCAAGACTTTTCCCGGGGTGAAGGCCTTGGATAACGTCAATCTGTCGGTAAAGCGGCGTAAAATACACGCGCTGGTGGGAGAAAACGGCGCGGGAAAATCTACGCTGATGAAGATTCTGTCCGGCGTGTACCCGCACGGCTCTTTTGAAGGCGGGATCGTGTTTGAGGGCAACCCGTGCGTATTTTCCGATATTAAGCAGAGTGAAAAGGCCGGTATCGTCATTATCCATCAGGAACTGGCCTTGAGTCCCTATCTTTCGATTGCGGAAAACATTTTTCTGGGGGATGAGCGGACGAAATACAATTTTTTACCAATCATTAACTGGGACAAGACGCGCGAGGACGCCCTTATCTATATGCGGAAATTGGGACTGAATGAGAATCCCAATATGCCGGTGAACAAGCTGGGGGTGGGCAAGCAGCAGCTGGTGGAAATCGCCAAAGCGCTGGCAAAGGATGCCAAAATCCTTATTCTGGACGAGCCTACTTCGGCGCTAAACGAGACTGACAGCGAACATCTGCTCCAGATTCTGCGGGAACTGCGGGACCAGCACAACATCGCGTCCGTGTTGATCTCCCATAAACTTAACGAAGTCGCCGCGGTGGCGGACACGATCACCATCTTGCGGGACGGCAGGACCATAGAGACGCTGGAGGTGGAACGGGACGTGGGGGGCAGGGCTTCTATCAGCGAAGACCGGATTATCAAGGGCATGGTCGGGCGGGAAATAATCGATCGTTTTCCCAAGAGGCGCAACCCTGTCGGGGAAGTTGTCTTTGAGGTGCGGAACTGGACGGTCTATAACCCGGACGATCCGGAACGAAAGAAGCTGGACAACGTTAACATAACCGTGCGCGCCGGAGAAGTGGTGGGGCTTGCCGGGCTTGTGGGGGCAGGGCGCACCGAACTGGCTACCAGCATCTTCGGCAAGTATTACGGGGTGAATATCGGCGGACAGACTCTGATCAACGGCGAGGAAGTAAACCTGAATTCCATCCCCAAAGCTATCGAGCACGGCTTGGCCTATGTAACCGAAGATCGGAAAGAATTCGGCCTTGTTCTGATTGAAACGATCAAAAAAAATACCACGCTTGCAAAGCTGAAAAAAATTAGCAGTGGCGGCATTATTAACGAAAACGAAGAGATAATCGCGGCTGAGTATCACCGTAAAAAACTCAATATAAAAACTCCTTCGATTTTGCAGCTTGCGGAAAACCTTTCGGGCGGCAACCAGCAGAAGGTGGTACTGGCAAAATGGCTTTTTTCCAATCCCCGGATTTTCATCCTGGACGAGCCGACGCGGGGTATAGACGTTGGGGCCAAACACGAGATTTACACGATCATCAATGATTTAGCCGCCGAGGGCATAGCCTGCATTCTTATATCCAGCGAGATGCCTGAGGTTATAGGCATGAGCGACCGTATTTATGTGATGAGCGAGGGGCGGATTACAGCGGAACTGGAAGGGAAAACGGCCACACAGGAAGATATCATGAGGCATATTCTGTCAAATTAAGAGGGAGGTACAATGAATGTGTTATTTACGCTACTGAAGAAAAACGCGCGGCAATACGGTATGGTTATCGCCATGGCGCTGGCGATGATTTTTTTCGGTGTTATGACAAACGGGATTTTCTTTCGGCCTGTGAACCTGACGAACCTCGTGTTGCAGAACAGTTATGTCCTTATTCTGGCGGTTGGGATGCTACTGTGTACCCTTACCGGCAATGTTGACTTGTCGGTAGGTTCCATCGTCTGTTTCGTGGGTGCGGTATGCGGGGTGATGATCGTGGACATGCACCTCAATCCCTTTTTGGCCATGTTCACAGCGCTCCTTATCGGGGCGCTAATCGGCATGTGGCAGGGATTCTGGATTGCTTTTGTGCGCGTTCCTCCTTTTATCGCGACTCTGGCTGGAATGTTGGCGTTTCGCGGGCTCGGTCAGGTCATCATGCAGGGACAAACCAAGGCGCCTTTTCCCAAAGAATTTCAGGTGATAGCGTCCGGCTATATACCGGATCCTCTGGGCGGGCTGACAGTAGGCGGCGTAACCTTACATCTCTTTTCCATCGTCATAGGTCTGGCGGTTGTCGCGTTCATTATCGTAAGCGAGGCAGGCAAACGCAAAAAGCGGAAGACTTATGACTTTGACCTGTTGCCTAGGGGTATCTGGATAGCAAAACTCACCGCCATTGCCGCGGTACTGATGGCTTTTACCATCGTGTTTGCCCTCTACCGCGGCCTGCCGAATATTCTGATTGTTTTGGGTATCCTGATTGCCGGGTATTCCTTTTTTGCTTCGCATACGGTTCAGGGCCGGCATATCTACGCGCTGGGGGGCAATGCGAAGTCGGCAAAACTTTCGGGAATAAAGACCGAATGGGTGATGTTCTGGATATACACCAATATGGCGGTTCTTGCCTCTATCGCGGCGCTGGTTTTCGCGGCCCGGCTTAACGCGGCCACGCCAAAGGCCGGTCAAAACTTTGAAATGGATGCCATTGCAGCCTGTTATGTCGGCGGCTCGGCGGTATCGGGCGGCATAGGCACGATCATCGGGGCGGTGGTTGGGGGCCTGTTTATCGGTATTCTTAATAACGGCATGTCAATACTTGGAGTCAGCACCGACTGGCAGCAGGCAATCAAGGGTTTTGTGCTACTGGCGGCGGTGGCATTCGATCTTTATTCCAAAAGAAAAAGCGCAAAGTAAAGGATGGCTTGCGGATGAATCAAAAGGTGAAAGACGCGATTGTTGCGGGTAAAACGTTTCTCGGCATCGAGCTCGGTTCCACCCGGATTAAGGCGGTGTTGATAAACGAGGATTACACCCAGGCGGCGGGGGGTAGTTATGGGTGGGAAAACCGGCTGGAAAACGGTATATGGACCTATCATTTGGACGAGGTGTGGGAAGGCTTGCGGGGCAGTTTTCAAGACTTGCGCGGCGATGTGGATAAACGGTACGGCATTCCCCTCGTCAGGGTGGGGGCCATCGGCATTTCCGCGATGATGCACGGCTACCTTGCCTTTGACGACGAGGGCGGCCTGCTTGTTCCGTTCCGCACCTGGCGGAATACCTGTACGGAAGAAGCGGCGAGGGTTTTGAGCGAACAGTTTCATTTCAACATTCCCCAGCGTTGGAGTATTGCGCACCTCTACCAGGCCATTCTTAACGGGGAGGGCCATGTCAAGGACATTGCCTTTTTTACCACGCTTGCAGGTTATGTTCACTGGAAACTGACCGGCGAAAAAGTCCTCGGCATAGGCGACGCTTCCGGCATGTTTCCCGTTGATTCAGGGACAAAGACCTACGATGCGGGGATGATGAGGCAGTTTGACGCGCTTGTCCGGAAGGCGGGGCTTGGGTTGCGGCTTTCAGGTATGCTGCCCAAGGTGCTATGCGCCGGTGAAAGCGCCGGGGTCTTGAGCGCGGAGGGGGCAAGGCTTCTTGACCCGGGTGGAAGTTTCCCGCAAGGCGGTATTCAGGCGGGAATCCCCCTCTGTCCGCCGGAAGGGGATGCGGGGACAGGCATGGCCGCCACAAACAGCGTGGCGGCGCGTACCGGCAACGTATCCGCGGGCACTTCGATTTTTGCTATGGCGGTTCTGGAGAAGCCCCTCTCCGGAGTGTACCCCGAAATCGACATGGTTACGACCCCCTGCGGAAAACCTGTGGCTATGGTCCACTGCAACAACTGCACGAGCGACCTGGACGCATGGCTCAAGCTGTTTAACGAGCTTCTGCAAAGTTTCGGCGTATATGTGGAAAAGACATCCCTCTACGACGTTCTTTACCGCAAAGCTCTGGAAGGGGCGGCGGGCGGCGGCGGGCTACTCTCGTACAATTACTACGGCGGCGAACCGGTTACCGCTTTGGAGGAAGGCCGGCCGCTGTTTGTGCGAAAGCCGGACAGCGATTTTACACTGGCAAACTTCATGCGGGTCGTCCTGTACTCGACTATGGCGACCCTGAAAATAGGCATGGATATTCTGACCGAAAAAGAGGGGATACGGCTTGACCGGCTTCTGGGTCACGGCGGGCTTTTCAAGACCAGGGGCGTGGGGCAAAGGCTTCTTGCGGCGGCTCTGGACGCGCCTGTCGCCGTGATGGACAGCGCCGGGGAAGGCGGCGCGTGGGGTATAGCGCTTCTTGCGGCCTATATGGACCGGAAAGGCGCGGGGGAAACGCTAGAGGCCTTCCTTTCGCAACGGGTGTTTACCGGTAGTCTTGGAGAAACGCTAAGGCCGGACGCGGAAGACAGACAGGGGTTTACCGAATATATGGAGCGGTACAAGGCGGGTCTTGCGATAGAGCGGGCTGCGGCGGATTTTTTGTCATAACAACAATGGAGAGGTGTAATTGTGTTTAACCTGAAACAGTATGAATTTTGGTTTATTGTGGGAAGTCAGGAACTCTATGGGGAGGAAACCTTGCGGCAGGTCGCGGAACACGCCCGAATCATGGTGGATGAACTGAACAACGAGCCGCTCATCCCCGCTACGGTGCTGTTAAAACCGGTGGCAAAATCGCCCGACGAAATACGGCGGCTTTTTGAGGAAGCCACCGCGTGTGAAAACTGCGCCGGACTTATCACATGGATGCACACTTTTTCCCCGTCAAAGATGTGGATAGGCGGTTTGGGGGCAAACAGAAAACCCCTGCTCCACCTACATACCCAATTCAACCGTGACATCCCTTGGGCAAGCATGGACATGGACTTTATGAACCTGAACCAGTCTGCCCACGGCGATCGGGAACACGGGTATATATACGCCCGTATGCGCCTTCCCCGGAAGGTTGTCGCCGGATTTTGGCAGGATGGCGAGGTGCGCCGCCGTGTGGCGGTATGGATGCGGGCCGCCGCCGCCCGGCTGGACGGGGAACGTTCCGTGGTAATGCGGATTGGGGACAATATGCGTGAGGTGGCCGTAACCGAAGGGGACAAGGTGGAGGCTCAGATTCGGCTTGGCTGGCAGGTTAACACCTGGGCGGGCGGAGAGCTTGCGGAACGCTTTAGGGCGGTAAGCGACAAGGAGGCGGAAGACCGCGTTGCCGAATATGCCGGGGTCTATGAAATCCCGGCGGCGCTACGGGAACCGGGGAAAGAAGGGAAGGCCATACTGGAACAGGCTAAGATAGAAATCGCCCTTACCGCGATGCTTGAGGGTGAACACGCGGGCGCCTTTACCACCACCTTTCAGGATATTCACGGCCTCCCACAGCTTCCCGGCCTTGCCTGTCAGCGGCTGATGGAGAAAGGCTATGGTTTCGGCGCGGAGGGCGATTGGAAGCAATCCATGCTGGTACGCGCCGCCAAATTGATGGCGGCAAGCCTTCCCGGCGGCGTCTCTTTCATGGAAGACTATACCTACCATTTTGAGCCGGGAAACGAAGCTGTCCTGGGCGCGCACATGCTGGAAATCTGCCCTTCCATAGCGGATAAGCGGCCCCGTGTCCAGGTGCATCCGCTGGGGATAGGCGGCAAGGCCCCGCCCGCCCGTCTGGTCTTTGACGCGGCGCCCGGCCCGGCCGTACTGGCGACGCTGGTTGATTTGGGCAGCCGTTTCAGGATGATCGTGAACGAGGTAGAAACGGTAAGGATTGAGGATGTCGCCCCTAGGGGCGCTGCATCCCTGCCGAAACTGCCGGTCGCCCGCGCCCTCTGGAAGCCTTATCCCTGTCTGCGGGATGCCGCCGAGTCCTGGATCATAGCCGGGGGCGCTCATCATTCAGTGTACACGACCGCGTTGAACGCGGAGTACTTTAGGGACTGGGCGGAGATTAGCGGCATTGAATTCGTGCTGATAGGCCGGGATACAACACCGGTCCGGCTTCAGGACGAGCTTCGCCGGGCCGAAGCCTACTGGCAGGGGCGCTAGACGGCGGCGCGTGTGGACCCTTACAAAACTTTGCGGGAAGAAGCGTTTGAAGCAAACAGCGAAATCCCTCGCCGGAAACTGGCGATCTATACCTGGGGTAACGTTTCCGCCTTTGACCCCGCCGGGGGGGTCTTTGCCATAAAACCATCGGGCGTCGGGTATGACGCGCTGACTCCGGCAAACATGGTTGTTGTTGACCTGGATGGGAAAGTGGCGGACGGCGCCCTCAGACCCTCGTCTGATACCGATACCCACCGGGTTCTCTACCGCGCCTTTTCCGGCATACGCGGCATTATCCACACTCATTCGGCCTACGCCGTCTCTTGGGCTCAGGCCTGTAGGCCCGTACCGGTATTCGGCACGACACACGCTGACCACGCCGCCCGCGAGATCCCCTGTACCGCGATGATGAGCCCCCAAGCGGTACAAAAAAATTACGAACTGGAAACCGGAAACCTTATCGTAGAGACTTTTGAAAAAAAACGCCTCGATCCGGCCCATGACACGATGGTACTGGTGGCCGGCCACGGCCCTTTCTGCTGGGGCAAAAGCGCCGCCGAATCGGTCTATCACGGGGCCGTTTTGGAAGAAATCTGCAAAATGGCCCTGCTGACCCTGAGCATTAACCCCCTCGCGGCCACCCTGCCTGAACACATCATCAGGAAGCACTGGGAACGGAAGCACGGAAGCGCCGCCTATTACGGGCAAGTTTCCCGCTAAGGGCGGATGCCTCGTTCAAAGCGTCCTGCGCCTTTACCGTAAAGTTATAGTATTTCCGGATGAAAAATTTTTACCAAATTCCCGCTTACACAGACAGGGCGGCGTGTCGCCGTCAAAGTTCATTATCCGGCTTCGGCAAACAGCTTTGGTTTCAGCCCTGATTTGAGCGCCCTGTTGAAACAAGGTAAAAATTGTTCTAAGATGTAATTGATGAAATAGAAAGCATATCGGCGGATCAAAAAGAAATGTATATTCCGAATTTTACACCGGATCGGGTATAGTAAAGGGGGCTTTAAAATAAATGAACAAAATAGTGCGAATCGTGCTTACAGTGGCCTGCATACTGGGCGCGGGAATTTCATTTTTTCGCATATTTAGCGAAAATAAAAATATTACGGAATACCCCGGTGTTTATATTAACATAGAAATTGATAAAGCCTATGCCTACAATGCGGTAATCTTTTTACCACAGGAACAGAAATTATGGTGGCTTTTCCCCACAACGGATTACGGGCGCAGCGCCAAAAATATAGTAATGTATACGTCATTTTACCCATTGCGCTATGTCCGTGATTTTTACATTCGCATACCGGAATATCAGGCTGCCGAGACAATTAATGCCATAGATAACATAAGTATTTTTATAGGCAATAAACTTTTTTATTTTTCACCACAAGATATTAAACATTGGGAAGAAGAGAAACGGGACGGCCATATTTTCCTTAAAGCCCCGAATCTGTACTACATTCAATCACGGGTGCTAAAAAACAGGATAAACTATTATGGTGATTTTGATCTTGCGCTAAAAGGCATATTTGACTTTTTGTTCCACCCTGGCCGGTACGCTCCGGCGTATTTATTTATTTTTCTTTTGCTGTATCTTTATCGGAAATACATACAGCTTGCCTGGCGTACATTGTCCGGCAGGCCGGAACGTATAAAAAATGCGGCCTGCCTTGTTTTTTTAATCCTGATTGCTTTTATGCCGCGTATAAACGGGTATGTAAGGCACTCCGGTTGGAGCGATGAAATTTATTCTGCCACGATAGCGGGGCACCCGTTTAAGCCGTTAATTCAAACTTTTACCGATTTTGGAAATCCGCCTTTTTATTTTATGCTTTTACGTTTCTGGTTCAAACTGTTCGGCTGGTCGGAAGAAGCGGGAACCATGCTTTCTGTAATAATCGGAACTCTGGCGGTTCCGGCGCTGTATGTTTTTGTTAAGCCGTTTTTTGGCAAAAAAACAGCCTTTCTTTCAGCTTTTTTTCTGAGTATATGCAGTTTTGCAATAAGCTATTCACATGAAATGCGCGCATATATATTAAAAATATTTTTATCACCGGTTATAGCTTTTGTTTTTTGGCGTATGCTCGACAAAATATCGCTTCGAAATTCCATTGTCTATGTTGTTTTGTCCGCCATCATTGTAAACTCGCATTACTACGGCATTCTTTTTGTGATTTCAAATTTTATTTTTTATATTTTATACCACAGTTTCAGCGACTCTTTTAAAATAAAACCATTCCTACAGTTTTTACTTGCCAATATATTTATCGCCGTATCGGTTTTACCTTTCTTTTTATACCAGGTTTTTGTGAGAAATTATTATTTTGACAGGGCGCGGACAGGGGATTTTACGGAACTTGCGGTAATATTTATAGTTATAGCGCTATTCTCTTTTTTCGCTCTGTATTTCAGGACACGAATTGCGCAAAGCGGTTTTTTTACAAATAAGCGGCAGCTTGCCTTTTGTTTGTATACCGTATTTATGCCGTGCGCGATATTTGTATTGGCGTTTATAATCTCGTTTGTTAAACCCATGATTTCGTTTCACTACATAATGCCTGCGAGCTTGGTTTTTCTCCTTATTGCCTTTTCACTGTTTGTTTATATATGCGGACGGCATCCAAAATTAAAATATTTCTGTGCGCTTTTTATATGGACGTTTAGCGGCGCTTTATCAGAAACGGGGTACGGCTTTGGCAGTGATTCACTGCATGGCGATAAAAGAGACGCATATAAAGAGGCCCGTGAATACATTGCCATGGACGCCGCGGCTCACCCTGGATACATCTCCGCTATGCTGGATAATGCGCCGGATATTGCCGCTTATTACGGGTATACGGATATGCCGGATTTATCTCCCCCCCCCCCCCCAATAATCAACAATCCGCCGTAAGTGATTTCGATGTTCTGTACGTGCTCAATAATATTTTTCGTACAAATGAAATGGCTATGTATGACGAACTGAATCTGCATAACCTTGATGACAATAACTTGTTAAAAATCCGTGTAAAT
>JAITKQ010000055.1 GCA_031278295.1 Spirochaetaceae bacterium
GGGGCAACCCAAGGGGCTTGCCTGGCGGAACCCCGCAAAGCCCGCATTTCCGGCACGAAGTGCCGGAAATACGCCCAAATTACATGAAATTTCTGTAAATATAAACCGCCGGTGGCGCAATTCGACCCATTGACTAAATTATAGGGGAAATAGTAAGATTAAAGTCGTTTATATACAGAGGTAAGGGGCTAAGTATGGATTGGATGTTATGGATAATCCTCCCTCTTACCGGGTTAACCTTAGGCTGGATCATTAGATGGCTTTATGCCAGATTTCAATTAACGACGGCGGAAGAACTCGCCCGGCGGGTTAGAGAGGATGCAGTAAAAAATGCTGATGCCATAAAGAAGGAGATGCTTCTTGAGGCAAAAGAAAAAATAATCAGCGAGCGCAATCACGCGGAAAGGGAGACTCGGGAAAGACGAGCGGAATTACAACGAATGGAACACCGTATCCTCCAACGGGAGGATACGATAGAGAAAAAAAATCGGCAGGCTGAGCGGCTCGAACAGCAACTTGTAGAAAAAGAAAAAAATTTTACGGTGCGTGAAAACGCCCTTATGCATGAAGAGGAACGGTACCGGCTTGAGCTGGAGCGTATATCCGGGCTTACATCGGAGGAAGCCAAGGCGCAGATAATAAAACATCTTGAAAATGAGGCCATACACGACGCGCAGACAATCATCAACAAGATAGAAAATGAAGCGGGCATCACGGCGGAAAAGAAGGCCCAGGATATACTTGTTACCGCCATACAGAGGCTTACAACTGACGTTACGAGCGAGGTAACGGTATCGACCGTGCCCTTGCCTGACGATGAGATGAAGGGACGGATAATTGGACGGGAAGGGCGCAATATCCGGACTTTCGAGACGATAACGGGCGTTGACATAATCATCGACGATACGCCCGAAGCGGTTGTGATTTCATGCTTTGACCCGGTGAGACGCGAGATCGCCAAGGTGGCGCTTGACCGGCTGATCTCTGACGGGCGTATACACCCCGCAAGGATAGAAGAGGTGGTCAGCAAGGTATCGCGGGACATATCGCAGAAAATATTCGAAGAAGGCGAAAAACTAATATACGACCTCGGCATACACAACATCAGCCAGGATGCAATACGAATGTTGGGGCGGCTCTATTTCCGTACAAGTTACGGGCAGAATGTGCTGCAACATTCCAAGGAGGTGGCCCAGCTCGCAAGTCTGCTGGCGGCCGAGTTGGGGGCAAACCGGGATCTTGCGAAACGGGCCGCCGTGCTGCACGACATAGGCAAGGGCGTGGAGAGCGATTCCGATCTGAACCATGCCGAGATAGGCATGGATATGGCGCGCAAGATGGGGGAGGATGCGCGGGTTATCAACGCGATAGGTTCCCATCACGGCGATATCGAGCCCTGCTGCATAGAGTCTGTCATCGTTCAGATCGCGGACGCGATTTCGGCGGCGCGGCCCGGCGCACGGAAGGAAACGCTCGACAGCTACATCAAACGCCTAAAAAACCTGGAAAACATAGCGGCGGGCTTTACCGGCGTGGAAAAGGCCTTTGCGATTCAGGCGGGCCGTGAACTGCGGGTTGTTGTGCATAACGATCAGGTGGATGACGAGCAGTCCAGGCTTATCGCGCGGGATGTCGCCAAAAAGATAGAGGATGATCTGCGCTATCCGGGCCGTATCAAGGTAACGATTATCAGGGAAACCCGTATCGTTGAATATGCACGATGAAGGCATAACGATCCTTATGCTGGGGGATGTCGTTGGAAGCGCCGGGCTTGCGGCGCTGGAACGGGTACTGCCGGGGCTTATCGATCGGTACGGCGCGGACCTGGTTACGGCAAACGGCGAGAACGCGGCGATATTCGGCATTACGGAACAGGATGCCCGCCGTATGCTGGCGGCCGGCGTTGACGTTATTACAGGCGGCAACCACACCTGGGAAAAACGTGAGTTCTGGTCATTCATGGACGGCGAACAACGGGTACTGCGCCCGGCAAACTACCCGTCCCCGGCATCCGGGCGAGGCTTTGTTCTGATCGAAAAGGGCGGATGCCGCTTCCTCGTTATCAACCTTCAGGGACGCGAATACATGACGCCGGTAGACTGCCCGTTCAGGACATTGGACAAGGTACTCCTTGATGTGCGGACGGAGGCCGAAAGGGACGGTGAAGCCCCGCCCTGTCTCGTCTTGCTTGATTTTCACGCCGAATCGACAAGGGAAAAGGAGGCGCTTGGTTTTTACGTTGACGGGCGCGTCTCCGTGTTTGCCGGCACCCACACCCACGTCCAGACCGCCGATGAAAAAATATTGCCGGAAAGGACGGCCTACATCAGCGATCTTGGCATGACGGGGGTGCTGGACAGCATAATCGGCATGGACAAGGCCATCTGTATGGAACGCGCCCGCAAACAGATAGCCTACCCCTTACGCGGCGCGGAAGGCCTGGCAAATGTACAGGGCATCTGTGTCCGTTTGACGAAAAGCGGAAAGGCCCTCTCCATCAAAAGATTCTCAGTCGCTTGAGCGTCGCGCATCGCGGACGGCAAACGAGGGGCAGTGCTGTTTTGTCGCGTTGAATACCTCGACAGAGGGCAGTGAGCGGCACTTTATTCCGAATTGTGTACAGCAGCGGGGAAAGGCGGCGTCCCAGCTTACCTTGAAAAACTTACATTTTAAACAGTCAGGATACGTGTTTACCGGCATTTTCCAGCTTTATTTAAGTATACCTGGCGGCAATTTTCAAGCGGCGTTTGCCGCGCTTTGCGCGTAAAATCCCTGAGAAACCGCCGCTGCCGCCTGTCCCGCAAACTCCTATCCAACCAAAGGTTCGCAAGCGGCTGCCGGGTATATTTACAAATTTTTTAGCGGTTTTTACAATGATGGTAAGATAGTTACAGGAGGATTTTATGGTTAAAAGAATGATTATCGGATGCGTGTTGCTGTTTGGCATCGTGGGATTCAGTTTTGCTTCCGGCAAGAAGACGGAGGAACCGGTGCCGCTCACCATTTATGGCTTGAAAGGGCCGTCCGGGGTCGGCATGATACGGCTCTTCGAATCCCCGCCCGATATACGCGGCATGGCTGTCAGCGTCGAGGCGCTTGCCTCCGGAGATTTGATGGCCGCGCGGTTTATCTCAGGCGAGGCAAAGGTCGGGATTCTGCCGGCCAATGTTGCCGCCAAGATTGCGGCAAGCGGCAAGCCTGTTCAACTTGCGGCCGTAACGGGGCTCGGTATGCTCAGCCTGCTTTCCGGCGATCCGGCGGTCAGGACAATAGAGGATCTGAAGGGCAAATCGATAGCGGTGGCCGGACAGGGCGCCGTGCCGGATTATGTTTTCCGAAAAATACTCACCATGCATCAAATTGATCCCGAAACCGATGTAAAACTGGACTACTCCCTTGCCTACCCTGAAATAGCCCAGTCGCTCATCGCGGGGCGGATCAGCCTTGCCATCATACCGGAACCTTTCGCTACGATGGCGCTTCAGGGCAACGACAGCCTTGTGCAGGTGAGCGACATCCAGGCCGAGTGGGAGAAGGCCGGCGGACAGGGCAACTACCCTATCACCGTACTGGTCGTTGACGCGCCGTTTGCGAAGGAGAACACGGACGCAATCACGGCGATTCTGGACGCCGTGAAAGATTCGATCAGGTGGGTGAAGGCCAACCCCGCCGAGGCGGGCGCGCTGGTTGAAAAGCATGATCTTGGACTCAAAGCCGCTGTAGTCAAGGCTTCCGTTCCACGCAGCAACTATGAGTTCATTGACGCCTGGTCCGCACGGCCCATACTAAGGGCTCTGTACCAAACTTTGCTGGAATTTGCCCCCGATTCGATAGGAGGCAGGCTGCCAGACGACAGCTTTTACTATAGGACGAAGGCCGATTTTTCATTGGGCGCATAGACGCTATCGACGCTATCAATGAAGTAACAGCGCTTATCCCGCCCATATACCGGGCAAAGCTGCCGGGCGGCAGCTTTGCCCTAAAGCAGGCTTATCGCCCTTTCCACCTCCCCGATAAGGGCATCCGGCGTGGATGTCCCGGCGGATAGGCCTATAGTCCCGAAGGAGCCAAGCTCCGGCGGCAGGGCGGAAGCGTCGCGGACGATCCAGCCCGGTTTTGTATGTGTAGACGCGGTGGCAAGGAGGCGGCGGGTGTTGGACGAGGCGGGATCGCCGGCTATCACCAGCGCGTCCACCTCCGCACAAAGCGCGGCAAGCGCTTTTTGCCGGGCCACCGTTGCGCCGCAAATGGTGTCGTGCACCGCCAGATCCGGAAAAAACCGCTTTATTGCCGCGCATACGGCCCGGTATTCCGCGCCGGAAATTGTCGTTTGCCCGATTACGGCCGTTTTTGCATCCTTATTCTTTGAAAAAAGTTCTTTTGCCGCGTCGAATGCCTCGCCTTCATCCTCCACAACAAGGCTGTTCCGGGCAAACATCCTAATCCCGCGCACCTCCCCGTGATTCTTTTCGCCGGCGATAAAAACGGCAAAGCCTTTTTTGGACAGTTCAAGGGCTTTAAGCTGACTCTTGCGTACCTTTGGGCAGGTGGCGTCAATTATCTTTGTACCCCGTTGCAACAGATACTGCCGTGTTTGCGGCCCTATGCCGTGCGCGCGGATCACGGTAGTGGAATGAACAAGGCTCTCCGGAAGTTTATCTTCGTCCAGGACGGAAAAACCCAGTTCAGCCAATTCCCGCAAGGTACGTTCGTTGTGTATCAGCGGCCCCACGGTAAAAAGCCTGGTTTCATATTTTTTTGCGGCCTCCAGCGCCAAATCGACAGTACGTCTGACCCCCGCGCAGAAACCAAGCGTCCGAGCCCTTATCACCCGCATAATTGACACTATCAAAAATTCTTGCTACATTGCAACTATAAAAATAAATCATTTACAATATGGAGGTAGCTATGGCTATTAAACCCTTGTCCGACCGCGTTCTTGTCAAAATCGAGAAGGCGGAGAGCAAAAGCGCCGGTGGAATCATAATCCCCGATACCGCTCAAGAGAAGACACAAACCGGAACGGTGGTCTCCGTAGGGCCCGGAACGGAAAAAGAGAAGGTTACGGTGTCGCCCGGACAGAAAGTAATGTACGACAAGTACGCTGGTTCACAAGTTAAGTTGGACGGTGTAGAGCACCTTATCGTAAAGATGGCGGATATAATTGCTGTCATAGAATAAGGCCTCGCCTGGAATGTACAAAACCACTGCCTGCCACAGGCGTGCCTGTGGCAGGCAGTCCCCCATCCCGACGCCCATCCTGAAACCGAGACTTATCCCGTCTGTAAGCGCGGGATTTACCCCCTTGAGTTTGCATATTTCCCCCTACGAAGAGAGCCCCTGGAAAAAGCCCCTCTTTTAAAATCATCCGTACAGTTTTAAAAACCTATTTTAGTTGATTTTTTACCGAATCATACTGCCTTTGCACGCATTAACCCGTGTTACGCGCTCCGCTTAAAACACCTGTAACATAAATAGCGAGGTGGTGCGCGGGGGGCTTGACTCGTGTGTTAGGAAATTTTAACATAAGTTAGCATTAGCTAATACTATTTTAAGGAGTTTAGTATGAAAAAGGTTTTGATTGTGTATTGGAGCAGTAGCGGCAATACGGAGTTGATGGCAAAACAGGTTGCCAAAGGCGTGGAAGAGGCCGGCGGTGAGCTTACGCTGAAAACGGTGGGAGAGGCTTCCGTGGAAATGGTAAAGGCGGCGGACGCGCTGGCGTTCGGCTGCCCGGCCATGGGCGATGAAGCGTTGGAAGAAGAGGAGATGGAGCCGTTTATCGGCAAGTTATCCAAGGCGGAACTGGAGAACAAAGCTCTCGGTTTGTTCGGCTCTTACGACTGGGGCGACGGACAGTGGATGCGTAGTTGGGTTGACCGGATGAAGGGGCTGGGCGCAAATGTTGACGGAGAAGGGATTATTGCCCAGTTGGAACCGGACAAGGACGTCTGCGACAAATGTCTGGAGCTGGGCAAACGGCTTGCCGTGTAGGTGCGTGTATGAATGTTGTGATCATAGGCGGAAATGACTGCATGGTTTGCCGTTACAAGGCTATCTGCAAAGAATTTGCCTGCAAAGCAAAGATTTTTACCCAACCAAAGGGGAATCTGGAAGGCTTGATCGGCAACCCCGATCTGATAGTTCTTTTTACCCATCCGGTTTCACACGAAATGGTAAAGGTGGCGAAAAAGGAAGCGGCCCGCAAGGATATCCTTTTGGTACAGTCACATTGCGGAAGCGCGAATGCGTTGCGTAACATCCTGGAGGCGGCTTCCGGCATGACCGTCTGAAACCCGCGGGCGCTTACCGGAGGCTTTTACTCCGGGCATTACCGCCTGCCTGAAGGCGCGCGGGGCTACGAATCATACAGCTTGAAACCGGCGCGATACGTGAGCATCGGCCGGTTTCATACCTGCCTGCGGCGGCCTTGCGCGCTTGCTTGGCGCACATTCCGGCCTTTTACGGGGGTGTAAACAAAAGCCGGCGCGGGCCTGCCGCGGCAAGCTGCCGACGGCAGGCGCTTACTGCGGGCTGTCGATGTCGATCAGTTTGATGTTTTTCAGTGTGTAACGGCGGCCTGCCGGCAAACCGTTGGCAAAGCTTAGGTCCGCATAGCTTTCCGTGCCTTCAACGGTAACAAGACGCTGCTGGAATTCGACAAGCAAGGACTGCTCGTCCTTGCCGATAAACCATTCACGGTTTTCGCCGCTGAGCACCAGCTCCGGGAAGACGGCGCTTCCGACAAGGCGTACCCGGCCGGAAACCCGGACGAGGCGGTTTTGCGGAGCGGTTTCGCCGCCGCCCGCCCTGCCGGTGATGTCTATTTCTAGCGTTTTACTTTCAGGCATCTGTTCGTTCCCTGTTTTTTTTTCAGCTCCGCCAAGCCCGCCCGCGACGGCGGCGGCGCATAGAAACAGCGGAAGCAAAAACACCGCCGTACGCGCCGTCCTATTCATCGCCGGACTCCACGGTGAACGCGGCGTCTTTTAGCAAGGCGGCCTGCATAAGGATTTTCGTGCCGTTGAAGGTGGCTGCTCCGTCAGCGCGGCCATTGCGGGCAAGCATGTCGCGCGCGTCTATCCGTACAGGCTCCCGCGCTTCCCCCCCGGCAATGTTCCGCGACGCGGCCGT
The DNA here is from genome assembly GCA_031278295.1 of Spirochaetaceae bacterium. GTDB lineage: Bacteria > Spirochaetota > Spirochaetia > Treponematales > Breznakiellaceae > JAIRMY01. Next base: position 7,135 of record JAITKQ010000055.1, read on the forward strand.
AGCGGCGATCGCTTGTCCCACGGTTTCCGCCACAAGCCCGGTAAGCTGTCCGGTTTCCTTCGAACCGGACTTATTTGTGTTTGCGTTGTAGCTTAGGAGCGCCCCGTCCGGGGATGTATCACTGTCGCTTAAAGTACCCTCGCCGTCTTTTTTCAGCCCGGCATACCTGATATTACTACCGTTAGTATACTTCGATACATAGCCGTTACCATCGGTTTTGCTGTACACGGCTTCACCCGGAAGGAGCTCGACGCTGGTTGTTCCGGCCGGCACCATGCGGGCGCTGACATCTTTTAAGATCGGCTCGCCCCCGTATCCGTATTTACCGCTTTCCGCGTTTATATAGTTGGCCGCCAGCCATGTTTTGAAAAGATCGTCCCACTTCCCGTCCCCGCCGGTGAACCAGGCTATTTTCCCCTTCGCCGCGTTCTCTACCGCCTGGTAATCCCAATACCCCGATCTTATAATTTCTTTGTAAATTTCACTGCCGGAGGCCTGTATGCGGAGCCATTGGAAAAACAGGTATACCGTGGCGTAATCGTCCAGGATGGAGGCGTTTGTAAGGTTTCCCCAGACAAAAAAGTTATTCCCCAAAGATATGGTATTCATAATGTCATTTTTGAACCATTTGTACCGTTCCTCCACATGACTCCCAAAGTAGATGTATTCCGCCGCGCTGGAAAGCCCCTCGTCGATCCATGTGTCCATCCAGTGAACACTGTCCTTCGTACTTCGTACCAACAAAGAGGTCGCGAAATTCATCAGGTGCTGCGTCTCATGGGCCAAAGTTTTCAGCGAAACCTGTCCGGAGGAATCGGACTTGTAGGCCGGGTAGGTATCCAGGTATATCATGTCCGTTTCGTTGGAACGGTAGCCATTAGTCTCATCTTCAAAAAAATCGACAAGAAAAAAATAGCCGGCCGTATAACTGCCGTTTTGCGGGCTGTAGCCGTCTATAATATCCAGAAGCAGGATGGTGAGCTTACCGTCGTCATCCGCGAGCCAGTCCGCGAATTCCAGTATATCGCCAAATTGGGCGATAGTAGCACCGTTGTCTGTAAGCTCAACCGGTTCGATGCTGAACACGTTTATCATTTTTTGGTAGATGTTTTCGTCGTAGGCGGAGGCTAGCGCGCTGGCATTGGCGGAGCTGACATAGTTTTTTAAACGTGAGGCCTCTTCCACCCAGACTTTGCAGTGTTTCCCTTCCGCCAAAAGTTCCGCTTTAAGTTGGTAAAATTTGCTGTTTGTTAAATTCTGCGCCCAGAAATATTTGCCAGTGAGGCCGCCGCCGTCCTCCTCTAGCGCGTTGGAACAGGCCTGTGCCGCAAGAGCGCTGATCAACACAAGCAGGGCGGCGGGTTTTAGCATATTTGCCGGATTTTTTACATACACGGGCAACCACGCGATCGTAACTTTATCATTAATGGGTATACCATAACACGGCAGGCGGCATTCAGGCAACGGTGCCGCTAAGGAAGCACTGATTTATTCAATCGAGAATTCGCCAACTATGTTGGCGCAATCGGTGCTACTTTAACGTGATTGCGCAATGAAATGAGCAAATACATTGGACTTGTTCAAGAACCTATTTGAATGTGGGCAAAAGCCCACGGGTTCTTGAACAAGTCTTGCAAAATGCAAAGCATTTTGCCTTTTTTTCAGCGGAAGTTGTTCAGAAACCGAGGTTTC
>JAITKQ010000157.1 GCA_031278295.1 Spirochaetaceae bacterium
AATGATGGCAAAAATTAAGCTGAACGATTTGGTTTTGAGGGACGCCCACCAGTCCCTGCTTGCTACGCGGATGACGACGGCGGATATGTTGGGCGCGCTGGATATGCTGGACAGGATCGGTTACTGGGCGCTGGAGGCCTGGGGAGGGGCTACCTTCGATTCGTGTATACGCTTCCTCAACGAGGACCCGTGGGAAAGGCTACGGACTTTAAAGAAGGGGCTGCCCAACACGCCGATCATGATGCTGCTGCGCGGCCAGAACCTGCTCGGTTACAGGCACTATGCGGACGATGTAGTCGATAATTTTGTGGAGAAGGCGGCGGAGAACGGAGTCGGCGTGTTCCGCATATTTGACGCCTGCAACGACCCGCGCAACCTGAAACGCGCCGCGGACGCCGCCAGGAAGACGGGCAAGCATGTACAGATGGCCATATCTTACGCGACGACGCCGTACCATACAAAAGAAATTTACGCCGATCTTGCCAAAAAGTACTCCGAATTCGGGGCGGATTCGATTTGCGTCAAAGATATGTCCGGCCTCCTGAAGCCTTACGAGGCTTACGAACTGATAAAGGCGATGAAGGCAAAGACCGGTATTCCGGTAAACATACATACACACGCGACAACGGGGCTTTCCGTGGCGACGCTTATCAAGTCCGCCGAGGCGGGTGCCGAGTACCTCGATACCACGATTTCATCGCTGGCGATGGGGACGAGCCACAGCCCTACGGAGACGATTGTCGAGGCCTTCAAGGGGACGGAGTACGACACCGGCCTTGACACCAAGGCGTTGCTCGAAATCGCCGCCTACTTCCGCGACGTACGCAAGAAGTACGCCCGCTTCGAGTCCAGCTTCCTCGGGGCGGACACCCGCATCCTCGTTTCGCAGGTGCCGGGCGGTATGCTGTCCAACCTGGAAAGCCAGTTGAAAGAGCAGGGGGCGCAGGACAAGATCGATGAGGTTCTGAAAGAGATCGCCGTCGTGCAGAAGGACTGCGGCTATATCCCGCTCGTAACGCCGACAAGCCAGATTGTCGGTACGCAGGCCGTGTTCAACGTGCTTTTCGGCAGGTACGCGAAGATCACGACCGAAACGGCCGATCTTGTTACGGGACGCTACGGGGCGCTCGCGGCGGAGGCCAACCCTGAGCTTGTCAAAAAGGCGCTTGCCCAGAACAAGTACGACGCCGTGTTGACGGCGCGTCCGGCGGACAGCATCCCCAATGAGTTTGAAAAGATCGAGGCGGAGGCTAAGGCGGCGGGCGCAAAGACCACCGAAGACGTGCTTACATACGCCATGTTTCCCAAAGTCGCGCCGAACTTCTTCCGCGACAGGGCGAAAGGCCCTGTCGCGAGCGCCGAATTCGCGGCTCCGACGGCGAAACCTGTGGCGAGTGGCGGCGGGGCTCAGGCGGAAACCGCGTCCGCTTACCTTGTAAACGTGAACGGCGCGGACTACCATGTCCAGGTGCGGCCCGAAGGCACGGTGGCGGTAACTCCGTCCGGCGGGGCGGCTACGGCACCCGCGCAGGCCGCCGCGGCCGTCCCGCCGGCCCCGTCCGGCGGGACGGCGGTCATAGCCCCGGTGGCCGGTACGATACTGAAACACGCCGTCGCCGAGGGTTCGCAGGTTTCCTCAGGAGATACGATCATCATCATAGAATCGATGAAGATGGAACTGGAGATAAAGGCGACTCAGGCGGGCAAGGTTCATTTTATTGTCCCCACAGGGCAGCAGGTGCAGGCCCAGCAGCCTGTCGCACAGATTGGATAGCGCTATGTTCGAATTCAAGAAAGACCCGGCCTGGGTAACAAAAATCTGTTTCATCATGCTGGTAGGCGCGGTAGCTCTGTCCCTGGCGCTTTCGTTTGCCCCCCGCGCACAGGCGCAAACATCGCCCGGAGGGGCGGCTGCAAAAAATACGGCATCCTACCTTAACCCGGACGGACTCATAACGGGGACGGAACACGGCGAGATACCGTCAATTTCTATACCTTCTTTTGCACGCAGCATTGCTGAAACGACAGGCCTGTACGCCTTCATCACTGACCTTAAAAAAATGATTACGCCGGGCGGGGAGAGTACTACTGTGTACGGCTGGCAGGAACTGCTGATGGTCATAGTCGGCTTTGTTATAGTCTGGCTTGGCGCGGTAAAGGGTTTTGAGCCGCTGCTGCTTATACCTATCGGTTTCGGCACGATTTTTGTAAACGTGCCGTTTGCCGGCATGGGCGATCCGCCGCACGGTTTTTTGCACATCATCTACGAGAGCGGGGTAGGCAACGAATTCTTCCCGCTCTTTATCTTCATGGGGATAGGCGCGATGACGGACTTCGGCCCGCTGATCGCTAACCCAAAGACTGCGCTGCTGGGAGCAGCAGCGCAGTTCGGCGTGTTCGGCACGCTTTTCGGCGTTACCGCCATGAACCTGCTCCCGGACGTCAACTTTACGCTGAAAGAGGCCTGCGCGGTCGCCATCATAGGCGGCGCGGACGGGCCTACAACGATCTACATCGCCGCAAAACTGGCGCCAAAACTGCTCGCTACCGTGGCGGTCGCGGCCTATTCGTACATGGCCCTCGTACCGCTGATTCAGCCCCCGATCATGAAGGCGCTCACAACAAAGGAAGAGCGGCTTATCAGGATGAAGCAGCTCCGCCACGTTTCCAAAACGGAAAAGGTACTATTCCCGCTGATAGTGTTTTCACTGGCGATTCTGTTGCTCCCCGCCGCGGCGCCGCTCATAGGCTGCCTGATGTTCGGTAACTTCATCAAGGAGTGCGGCGTTGTGGAACGGCTTTCCAAAACCCTGCAAAACGAACTGATGAACATAGTTTCGATCCTGCTTTCGCTCGGCGTAGGGAGCCAGATGACGCCGGAAAAATTCCTGAACCCGTCGTCGCTTTCGATAGTAGCGCTGGGACTCATAGCCTTCTGCATCGCTACCGCTACGGGCATCCTTGTCGCCAAATTTATGAACCTGTTCCTGAAAGAAAAGATCAACCCGCTGATAGGTTCCGCCGGGGTTTCAGCCGTGCCGATGGCGGCCCGTGTCTCCAACAAGGTAGGCCTTGAGTACGATCCGGGCAACTTCCTGCTGATGCACGCGATGGGCCCGAATGTCGCGGGCGTGATCGGTACCGCGATTGCCGCCGGCGTTATGATAGCAAGTTACGGTTGAGGCGCGCCTTGAAATCCATGCGGGTTTGTCGTATAGTGTAAGTATGCTTGATAGAAGCGACTATTTGGATATTATAAAAAATGCGGGGAACGAACCGCGCGCCAAAATGCTTGCGGGTATTAGGCATAGCGGCAAGTCGTTTCTGTTTTACCGGTTCATTTCAGAATTGAAACAGGCGGGAATTGACAATGACCACATAATACACCTGAGCTTTGAAAACAGGATTTTTGATATACCCCGTACGGCACGCGGAATTGAGGAATTTATCGTCAAAAAAACCGGAAAAACCGGAAAGTATTATATATTTTTTGATGAAATCCAGGTTGTTTCCGGCTGGGAAAAAGCGGTAAGCGCCCTGCTGCGGCGTCAAAAATTTGATATTTACATTTCTACGTCAAGCGCGGCGCTGTTGTCCGTAAATTACGCCGAACAGGAAAAAAAATATTTTTTAATAAATTTTAAGCCTTTGTCTTTCGCCGAGTACAAAAAAGAATTCGCCCCGGAATCTAAACCAGGCTGCGGCCTGCTGAACAAGGCCATGTCCATAAGAAATTCGAAATGCAACCATTTCGACAACTATGTACGTTACGGGGGTTTTCCCGCCGTCTACAGCGGTTTATCCGAAACCTATACCGGTTTATCCTGCGTGGGCGCGGAAGAAACCGAAACGATAAACTTCCGTCTTAACTGTATATATTCGTCAATTTTACTGAACGATGTTGTACGGTGTGCAAATATCCACAATGTCGAATTGTTGGAACATATAATAAATATTGTTTTTATTGGCATTGGAAAAGAAAATTCCACGCAAAGGATAATCGAAAACTTGCGCAAGAAATACTACAAAAAGAATCTCAGCCTTGTGGGCCGGTACCTGAAAGCCCTTGAGAATGCCTTTGTTTTAAAAAAACTGCACTGCTGCAACCTTCTAACAGGCAGGCTTTTGCGTACCAATACAAAGTACTTCATAGGCGATCATTCGCTGTTAAATGCGGTGATAGGCCTGCGTGACAGGGCCGCTGACGGAATCGCCGAAAACATCCTGCTGCACGATCTGGAAAGACGCGGGTATACCGTTTATTCAGGAAAACTTGGGAAAAGTAGCGTTGATTTTTTTGCGAAACGCGCCGATACCTTTATCTTTTTGCAGGTTATTGACAAGGGTGCCGGGAACGAAGATATATTGAAGCAAAAAACCGAAACGCTTAATTCGTTGAACAGTATAGAATTGTTTTCCTCGCAAAAAAAATATATGCTGTTCCTTGATGCCGGCCTGCGGTTCAAACAGGAAGCCGGCGGTATCAACTATGTTTCGCTTGAGGAATTCCTTTTGTTTACAAATGATATATAATACCGTGGCGCGGGCCTGGCCGCCGTGCGCCGGTACCCCCCAAGCGGCGATCAGGTAGCCGGGTTGGTGAAAATTGTCCACGCCTGGGCGCCTGTTTCCGTGAACGAGGGGGTAAGAACCACGCCTTCCTTGCTTTTTAACGCGCGTACAAGCTGGACGCGCCTGCACGGGTTGCAGTAAATCATCATAAAGCCGCCGCCGCCAGCGCCTGAGATTTTTGCCGATTCCGCGCCGTTGTCAAGCGCGTACCGGTACAGTTCGTCAAGGAACGGGTTTGTAATCGTGTCGGCTATATTTCTTTTCGCAAGCCAGCCGTTCAGTAAACATTCTGAAAAACTTTTCATGTCGCCCTTGAGCAGAGCTTCCTTCATAAATACGGCCTGTTTTTTTAATTCATGCATGTTATCCATGCTGACTTTCTTTTTTTTATTTGTATTTTCTATTTGCTGATTTATTATGTTGCTGCTCTCGCGGGATATGCCGGTGTAATACATGACGAGTGAGGCCTCAAGTTCGTTCCGTATCCAGCGTTTCAGGCGCAACGGATTCACGATTACACGGTCATTGTTGTGGAATTCCATAAAGTTAAAACCGCCAAAAGTCGCGGCGTACTGATCCTGTTTGCCGCCTGCCAGCTTGAGGTCTTCGCGTTCGATTTTATACGACAGGGAGGCTATGTCGTACTCGCCCATCGGTAGGTTGAGCCATTCGACGAAGGCCTTGATCATGGCGACAACCATCGTGGAGGACGAACCCAGCCCCGATCCGGGGGGCGCGTCGGAATAAGTTGTCATTGTGAATGAAAGCGGTTTGTATTTGTTATAGTCTGAAACGATTCTGTTGTAAACGCCTGAATGAAGCGATAAAACATTTGAAGTTGTGAGCTTTTCTTCCGATGGGTGCTCTTCAAATATATCAAGATCGGGAGCTTTGAAAACAATTTTTCTTTCATCTGTGGGTTCTATGATGCAGTACGCATACATGTCAATGGTAGCGTTCAGCACGTTTCCGCCGTAAACGCTGTAGTACGCGGCTATGTCCGTACCTCCGCCCGCAAGTCCCAAACGCAACGGCGCTTTTGCCCTGATTATCACATCACCAGTTTAATGTCCATCGCCGGAAAAAATCAAGCCCCCTCCCCCACCAGTGGGTTTAAAGTCCGCTACGCGCCCGCCAGCGGGTTTAAAGTCCGCTACGCGGTAGCGTCCCGAAGGCGGGGTTTACGGCGTGCCGTCGTGTCCGCTGGGGGCGCTTGCATCCGCGGCTGTTGGCGGGTGGTTGATTTATGTGGCAGGAAGCGCGAATGACGCGCCCGCCCGCCAGCCCTCCAGTGGGTTTAAAGTCCGCTACGCGGTAGCGTCCCGAAAGCGGGTTTTACGCCGTGCCCTCGCTCCGCAAAAGGCGATAGGCATACGCGGCTGTAGGCGGCGGGTGGTTTGATGTTTCGGGAACCGCCAATGTACGCGCCCGCCCGCCAGCCCACCAGTGGGTTTAAAGTCCGCTACGCGGTAGCGTCCCGAAGGCGGGTTTTACGCCGTGCCCTCGGGTCCGAAGGGGGCGCTTGCATACGCGGCTGTAGGCGAGGGGTGGTTTGATGTTTCAGGAACCGCGAATGACGCGCCCGCCCGCCAGCCCACCAGTGGGTTTAAAGTCCGCTACGCGGTAGCGTCCCAAAAGCGGGTTTTACGCCGTGCCCTCGCTCCGCAAAAGGCGATAGGCATACGCGGCTGTAAGCCGGGGGTGGTTTGATGTTTCGGGAACAGCGAATGTACGCGCCCGCCAGCCCCGCCAGCGGGCTTCACATCCGCTACGCGCCCGCCAGCGGGCTTCACATCCGCTACGCGGTAGCGTCCCGAAGGCGGGCTTCGGGTTCTGCCCTCAGGTCCGAAAGGGGCGGCTCGCATACGCGGCTGTAAGCCGGGGGTGGTTTGATGTTTCGGGAACAGCGAATGTACACGCCCGCCAGCGGGCTTCACATCCGCTACGCGGTAGCGTCCCGAAGGCGGGCTTCGGGTTCTGCCGTCGGGTCCGAAAGGGGCGGCTCGCATACGCGGCTGTAAGCCGGGGGTGGTTTGATGTTTCGGGAACAGCGAATGTACACACCCGCCAGTGGGCTTCACATCCGCTACGCGGTAGCGTCCCGAAGGCGGGCTTCGGGTTCTGCCCTCAGGTCCGAAAAAGGCGATAGGCATACGCGGCTGTAAGCCGGGGGTGGTTTGATGTTT
>JAITKQ010000194.1 GCA_031278295.1 Spirochaetaceae bacterium
TTTGGAAAAAATAAAAAGTACACGCGCAACTATGGGAATAACGCCTAATCGCCCGGCGAAGCCGTAAACGCTTTGGCACAATTTCGCATCCCCCCCCCCCCCCCCCCCGCTTCGCTTCCCGCCTCCGCCCCAGCCTCCCGCCCGCCAGTGGGCCCACACCCGCTACGCGGTAGTGTACCCTTGGCGGGCTACCTCCGGTACTCTTCCCAAGCCTTTATCTCAAGGCCGTGCTTCCTGTACCAGGAAAGCGCGTCTATAAACTCCCGCGCTACCTTTATGTTGGTGATAAGAGGCACGTCAAAGTCTACGGCCATGCGCCGTATAAAGTAGTTGTTTTTAAGCTCCTTTTCGCGGTTATCCTTGGGGATATTTATGATAAGGTCTACCTCGCGGTTCTTGATAAAACTTGCTATGTTAGGCTCTTTCGCCTCAAGCGGCCAGTACAGGGGCGTTACGGGAATGTCTTTGGCCTGGAGGAATTTTGCCGTCCCGTGCGACGCCAAAAGCTCGTAACCCATCTCGACAAGGCGGCGGGCGGAGTCCAAAAACGACAGTTTTTCTTCCAGCGTACCGGTTGACAGCAGAATACGTTTGGCCGGTATCCTGTAGCCCACGGAAAGCAGCGCCTTCAGGAACGCGTCGTTCAGGCTGCCCCCTATGCAGCCCACCTCGCCGGTACTTGCCATCTCTACGCCGCTCACGGGGTCCGCGCCGTGGAGCCGCGAAAAGCTGAACTGCGCCGCCTTTACGCCGACCCATTCAAGATCAAGCGCGGAGGATATGGTCTTTTCGACGGGGATGTCGAGCATCGCCTTTACCGCCAGCTCTATCATGTTTATGCGGCTTACCTTGGAGCAGAACGGAAAGCTCCGGCTTGCCCGCAGGTTGCATTCTATTACACGTACCCTGTTCCGCTGCGCCAAAAACTGAATGTTAAAAGGCCCGGTTATGTCCAGGGCGCGGGCAATGGCCCCGCTTATCTTTCGCGCCTTGCGTATCGTTTCTATGTACAGCCTCTGGGCGGGCAACGCTACGGTCGCGTCCCCTGAATGGACGCCGGCGTTCTCGATATGCTCCGTTATCGCGGAAAAGAGGATTTCGCCGTGCTTTGCCACCGCGTCAATCTCAATTTCCTTTGAATTTTCCACAAATTTGCTTATTACGACAGGATGTTCGGCGGAAACGTCCGCGGCGAGGCTCAAAAATTTTTCAAGGCTGGCGTTGTCCCAGGCCACGTTCATAGCCGCGCCTGAAAGCACGTAGCTAGGCCGTATCAGCACGGGGTAACCGGCCTCCTCCGCAAAGACAAGAGCCGAGCCAAGATCGGTAAGCTCCCTCCATTCAGGCTGCTCTATGCCTAGTTCGTCGAGCAGCGCGGAAAACTTATTCCTGTCCTCCGCCATGTCTATAGAGGCCGGCGTCGTGCCATATATCAGCGCCCCCGCCTCAAACAGCTTCATCGCCAGGTTATTCGGCGTCTGCCCGCCCATAGACAGGATGATCCCCTCCGGGCTTTCCCGCTCGTAGATGTCCATTATCCGCTCAAGAGACAGTTCCTCAAAATAGAGTCTGTCGCAAATATCGTAGTCGGTGGACACCGTTTCGGGGTTGCAGTTTACCATTATCGAATAGCGCCCCGCCCGCCGGGCCGTTTCCGCCGCGTTCACGCAGCACCAGTCAAACTCAACGCTGCTGCCGATACGGTACGCGCCGCTTCCCAGAACCATCACGCCCCGGCCCGAAGGCTGCGTATCGTCCGTATCGCCTGAATACGTCATGTACAGGTAATTCGTTTTCGCCGGGTACTCCGCCGCCAGCGTGTCGATCTGCTTGACGGCGGGCCTTAGCCCCCGCTTTTCGCGCAGAAGCCGTACATCAGCCTCGCTTTTGCCGGTCAGTTCCCCGATGCGGGCATCAGAGAAACCGGCGCGTTTAGCGCGGGCAAGGAGTTCATGATTCAGCATGAGGGGGGAGGGGGGGGGCTTTACCTCCCGTGCTATCCGCTCCTCCCGGGACAAGGTCTCATCCGCCTTTGGGGGGAAGTTTCCCCCCTCGCTACAGCCCCGCTTCGCGGGTCTTCCGCTACCCCCCTCAGCGGGGGACACCCCCGCAACGCCCCCGTCCCCCTCGGCCCTTAACTCCTCCTCTATATTCACCACATTCGCGATTTTGTGCAGAAACCATTTGTCGATTTTGGTCAGGCGGTGTATCCGCTCTATTGTCCAGCCCTCCTGCAAGGCGCGGTAGATGATGAATACGCGGCGGTCGGTGGGGTTTTGTAGCGCGGTTTTGATGTTTTTTATGCCGCCGCCGCAGAAAACATCGTCGCCGCACAGTCCGGGAGCGCCCGAACCGGTCATGCGTATGGCTTTTTGCAGGGCTTCCTCGAAATTTCGCGCGATTGACATCACTTCGCCCACGCTTTTCATCTCGCTGCCTATCCGTAAATCGACATTTTTGAACTTTGACAGGTCCCAACGCGGCACTTTTACCACAACATAGTCCAAAGCAGGCTCGAAACAGGCCTTTGTTACCCGCGTGATGCGGTTTTCTATCCCGGTAAGCGTGTAGCCAAGCGCTAATTTGGCCGCCACGAATGCGAGCGGGTAGCCTGTAGCCTTGCTCGCCAGCGCCGAGGAGCGGGACAGCCGCGCGTTTACCTCGATCACGCGGTAGTCCTCGCTTGCCGGGTCCAGCGCGTACTGCACGTTGCACTCGCCGACTACGCCGAGATGACGGATCACGTCGATTGCGATACGGCGTAGTTTGTGGTACTCGCTGTCGGTGAGCGTTTGGCTGGGCGCCACCACTATGCTTTCGCCCGTGTGTATGCCGAGCGGGTCGAAGTTTTCCATGTTGCACACGGTAATGCAGTTATCGGCGGAGTCGCGCACCACCTCGTACTCGATTTCTTTCCAGCCGCCGAGCCATTCCTCCACGAGCACCTGCGGCGTGTGGGCAAAGGCCCTGTCGCAGCGCCGCCGGATTTCCGCCTCGTTCCGGCATATTCCGCTGCCTGACCCGCCGAGCGCGTAGGCGGCGCGTACCATCACGGGGCAGCCTATTTCCACCGCCGCCGCCACCGCCTCTTCAGTGTTGACGCAGGCGCGGCTGCGGGCCGTCTTTACCCCGATTTCGTTCAGTTTCCCGACAAAGCGTTCCCTGTCCTCCGTGTCCTCTATCGCCTTTACCGGCGTTCCCAACACCTTAACGCCGTACTTGTACAGAACGCCGCTCCGCTGGAGCTCCACACCGCAGTTCAAAGCGGTCTGTCCGCCGAAAGCGAGCAAAAGCCCGTCGGGACGCTCCTTTTCTATCACCTGCGTAACAAAAACCGGCGTTACCGGCAAAAAGTACGTGGCGTCCGCCATCCCCTCGCTTGTCTGTATCGTGGCGATGTTGGGGTTCAGCAGCACCGTCTTGATCCCTTCCTCCCGCAAGGCCTTGAGCGCCTGCGATCCGGAATAGTCAAATTCCCCCGCCTGTCCTATTTTTAGCCCGCCCGAGCCAAGCAGCAAAACTTTTTTACAATTGACTTTTCTGTCGCCCATGCTAAATAAATATTATACCCGCCGGAGGGCTTTGAGTACACGGGTTGATTCGTAGCGGGCGCCGGAATTTTGCCGGGCCTGCCGGCAGGTCCGCATACCCCCCCCCCCCCCCACATGCCGGTAAGCGCCGGAATGCTTATCACGATGAGCTCGTGCAACGGATACAGCATGACGTCTCCCCGTATACTATACAGGCCAGCCGCCCGCGCCTAGACGTATAATTTTTATTTCGCTGCCGGTCATGTCGAGTATGGTCGAAAGGGTGAGCGGCAAATATTCCCCGCTGTCTAGTATCAGGTCTATACCGTCAATATCCTCAAGCTCGCATCCCTGTTCAAACAGATCCTCTTCGTCGATTTCAAAAAACCCGCCGTCGCCGGGGTGTGGCGCTTTTTTACGGTTTTCGGGAAGCATCGTTTTTTTCGCCGTTATCGAGTAGAGCGGGCATCCAAGCCTTTGAATCAAAGCCTCCGGCACAGGATGGGCGCTTATTCGGACGCCCAGTTCGCGGCGGTGCAACCCCAGTTTCTTTTCCGTGCCCAAAAGTGTATTCAGTATGAACACGTAAGGGCCCGGCAACAGCCGCTTTAAAAGCCGAAAACGGCTGTTGTCCATGCCGCAGAATTCGCAAAACTGCGAAATATCCGAACAAAGCAGCGTAAAATGCCGTTCATCCCGTTCACCGGAAATGCTTCTCAAGCGTTTTATGCCTTCCTTTGACCGATGCGAGCATACGACAACCCACGAAGTATCCGTGGGCAGCGCGACGATCTTTCCGTCGCAAAGCATACCCGCCACCCTTGTCAAAACCCGTTCATCTATGTTTTTAGCCACTATGTATTCTATCATTTGAATCTTGTCCCCCTGTTCGTGAAATATAATTCATATACTGTTTCCATTTAGAAGGGTATAAGATGGATGAAGTTGCGGCAACT
>JAITKQ010000040.1 GCA_031278295.1 Spirochaetaceae bacterium
GTCGTTAAGGTAGTCCCAGCCGTACCAGCCTTTCAGACACGCCTTGCCGTCGTTTGTTCTGCCTTCGGTGGGGTGCACGTCGAGAATCTTGTTCGCGTCCTGGTCCACCGTAAACAGCAACTGACACCCTGCGCCGCAGTAGGCGCAGGTGGTCTTGATTTCTTTTACTGCCATACATTCTCCTCCTGTGAGATTTTAGCGTTTTTTCCTTTACCGGTTTGAATCATACCATAAGGAACGGTAGAAACGCAAGAAATTTGTGAACCGCTGCCGGTGGAGCGGGCTAAAACGGTAACGCCCGTCGCTCCGGGCCTGCTCGACAGACACCTCACAGGCCTTAACGGAGCCGGACGCCCTTTTAGAAAACCCGGCGTGCTCTGGTAAGAGGGAACTAAGCCCCCGCTGTAAACGCCGGGGGGGGGGGGGCCCTGTACCTTGGGCCTTACGGGGAGGATTTGAGCGTTTACCTGTTACAAAAAAACAGCTACAGTTTTGTATGCCGAATTTTTTACGCGCCGCCCTCGCGCTTGGGGTTTTGGGAATTTCGCTTTCTTTTTCCGGTTGCGCGAAAAGGGCGCCGGAAGCCCGCGTCGAATTTATTTTTGGCACGGTCTGTTCTGTTCGTATACAGCAGCGGGGCAAAGACGAGGTATACCGCAAGGTTTTTGACCGCTTGCATCAGCTGGATAGTATTTTCAACGTGAATAAACAGGAAAGCCTTATCAATGAAATAAACCGTCAGGCCGGAAAACGGCCTGTAAGCGTTCCGGAGGAGCTTATAAAGGTAGTCGGCAGGGCGCTTTTCTTTGCCGAACTTTCGGATGGCGCCTTCGATCCCACGGCAGGTCCACTGGTAAAACTGTGGGGCATAGGCTCGGACAGGGCCCGTGTACCCGGTCCTGATGAAATTGAACGGGCGCTTTCGCTTGTAAACTGGCGTGATGTCGTGCTTGACGGCAAAAACAGCACGATTTTTCTGAAAAAAGAGGGCATGATGCTGGACGCGGGCGGGATAGCCAAGGGGTATGCGGCCGACGAGGCGCTGAAAATCATCAAGGCTGCCGGTGTGGAAGGCGTTTTGATTGATTTTGGCGGGAACATAGTTGTTTACGGCGAGAAAGCGCCGGGCGGCGCGACCTGGAGGATAGGCATACAGCACCCGCACAGGGAGCGCGGCGAGTTTATCGGCGTGATCGAAGTAGAAGCCGCTACACTGGTAACATCGGGAAACTACGAGCGGTTTTTTGAGTATGACGGCAGGCGCTACCATCACATACTGTCTACAAAAACAGGTTATCCTGTCGAAAACGACATCAGTTCCGTAACGGTTGTCCGGAACTTAAACCCGGAGGATGACGGCGTTTCCATGGATGCGGACGCGCTTTCCACAACGCTGTTCGCGCTTGGGTACGACGCCGCCAGCACTTTTATATCGCGTTTTGACGGTGTGGACGCGGTTTTTATACTGAAAGATGGCGGTATCCGTGTAGGCCCGGCCCTGTCCGGGCGCTTCACCTACTGATTTTCGCGGCGTACGCCAGTAATTTTACATTCACCGGTTTATCATTGCCGAAAAAGCCGTCTTGTACGAAACGCGGGGATCGGAGGGGCGCGAAGCGTCCGCGGTTCCTGAAACATCAAATCACCCCCCGCCTACAGCCGCGTATGCCTACCGCCTATTTCGGACCCGAGGGCAGAACCCGAACCCAGCTGTCAGGACGCTACCGCGTAGCGGGGGTGAAGCCCACTGGTGGGCGTGTACATTCGCTGTTCCCGAAACATCAAATCACCCCCGGCTTACAGCCGCGTATGCCTACCGCCTATTTCGGACCCGAGGGCAGAACCCGAACCCAGCTTTCAGGACGCTACCGCGTAGCGGATGTTAAACCCGCTGGCGGGCTGGCGGGTGGCGGGCTGGCGGGGGGTTATAGGAAGCCGGTGCGGCGGCGGGCGGCTTCTTCGCTTAAATTTTTGCGGCGGGCCCAGTCGGAAAGCTGATCGCCGGCTATAGGGCCACACGAGAAGTAGTAGGCGGCGGGGGCGGCGAAGTACATACCGCAGACCGAAGCGGACGGGACTATCATTGCGGATTCCGTGAGCGCCAGTCCGATCCGTTCTTCCGCCTCAAGGAGGCGGAAGACGGCCCGTTTATCCTCGTGGTCCGGGCAGCAAGGGTAGCCGAAAGCGGGGCGTATACCCTGGACGCGACCTGCCGCGTCACCGGCCTCGTAGCCCCACCATTCGCGGCGGAGGCGGCGGTGCGCCTCCTCGTTGAAAGCCTCGGCGAGACCGTCCGCTATAAGCGCGAAAATTATAGCGCGGTAATCATCGCCCTGTGCCGCGTAGCGCGCCTTTGCCTCTTCCATCCCGAAACCGGCACTTAACGCGAAGAAGCCTATCCAGTCGTCCTGGGGCCCTATAAAGTCGGCAAGACTCACATTAGGTGCGGAGGCGGCCTTGCGCGTCTGGTTACGCAGGCAGGCTATTTTGACCACGCGGACAGAATCGTCCGCGTCCGTTTGAGGCCGCTCACCGGCGTACACAAAAATATCGTCCCCGCGGGAGCGGGCCGGGAATACCCCGACAAGGCCGCGAAGCCTGAGGCGTTTTTCCAGGACAATTTCGTCAAACAGGGCGCGGGCGTCCTGCTCAAGGCGCCCGTCCCTGGGACCTGAGGGGCCGTTCCATTTTGAAAAAAAAGAATCCCAGTCAAAGAAACGCGCCGCCGCTTCAAGCGGGTAATCGTCCAGCGTGATCAGGCCCGTCATCTTTGGTTTTGGGGGCCGCAGATCCGTACGCAGGCGGTTTTGGCGCGCCTCTTCTATCGAAAGAAGCCGCCGTTCCGCCGCGCGTTTATTATGGCTAGTTGCGGCGTCCTCGTAGCGGGTGGAAAGCTCGTCCAGAAGTCCGGGGCGCAACGCCGGGCTGGACAGGCGGCGGACTATGCCGGGGGCCTGTCCCGCGTCCTTGATATAAACGACGGGCCCGCTATAAACGGGAGCTATCTTGAGGGCGGTATGGGCGAGGCTGGTTGCGGCCCCGCCAACCAGCAGCGGAACGGTAAAACCCTGCCGTTCCATTTCCTCTGCGACATACACCATCTCGTCCAGCGACGGGCTGACCAGCCCGGAAAGCCCTATAAACCGCGCATCCTCCCGATTTGCCGCCTCCAGTATAGTTTCCGAGGGTATCATCACGCCAAGATCCAGCACCCTAAAACCGTTGCAGGAGAGGACGGCGCCGGCTATATTTTTGCCGATATCGTGTACATCCCCCTTTACCGTAGCCATCACTATGGCGGGGAGCTTTAGCGGCACACCGTTTGGCCCGGCGGAGGCCCTCATGTACGGGTCCAGCGCGGCCACCGCTTTCTTCATCACGCGGGCGCTGCGTATCACCTGCGGCAGGAACATTTTGCCCTCTCCAAACAGATCCCCCACCTGCTTCATACCTTCCATGAGCGGCCCCTCCACGATTTCCAGCGGGGCGGCCCCGTTTTCGAGCAGCGCCAGCACATCGTCCGCTATACGTTCGTCGTCACCTTTTAGCATAGCCCGGACGATCCGTTCCTGCGGCCCCTCGCCCTCACCGTCATTTCCACCGGGGAACGCGCTTTCAGGGCGGGCGGGTTCGGCTCTTCCTTCGGCATTTTGGCTTTCCGCCAGCCGCAGCAACATGTCGGCGGCGGCGGGGTTACGGCAGAGCAGCAGGTCCTCTATCGTTTCGCGGAGATCGGCGTCCAGCGTTCCGTACAGGCCGAGGGCCGCTATGTTGACGATAGCGATTGTCAGGCCGGCTTCGGAGGCGAGGCGCAGGAATACGGCGTGCATTCCGTTACGGATCGCATGGCTGCCGCGAAAGCTGAATGACAGGTTTGACACGCCGGCACAGATGTGCGCGTACGGGCAGCGGGCTAGGATTTCCGGGATTGCGCGGAGGAAGTCAAGCGCGTAGCGCTCGTGTTCGCTCATACCGGTTGCGATTGCCAGGATATTTGGATCGATGATCACGTCTTCCGGGGGGAAACCGGTACCGGTGATCAGGCGGTACGAGCGCTCGGCTATTTCTATACGGCGGGCGTAGTCGGCCGCCTGTCCGCGTTCATCAAACAGCATGACGACCGCGGCGGCGCCGAGCGCCCGGAGGCGGCGGGCCTTACGGATAAATTCCTGTTCGCCTTCTTTCAGGCTGATAGAGTTGGCTATAGCTTTTCCGGCTATACATTTTAGGGCCGCCTCGATCACGGAAAACCGGGAACTGTCGATAAAAAACGGGACTTTCGCTATATCCGGATCGGAAAGAGCCAAGTTTACAAAGTTTACCATCGCTTTTTCCCCGTCTATAAGCCCGTCATCCATACAAATATCGACAATGCGGGCACCATCCTCTATGTTTTTACGCACCAAACGGAGGCCGTCTTCGTACCTTTCGGCCTTTATGAGCTCCAAAAACAGCTTACTACCCGGTGCGTTACCCCTTTCGCCCACGATCGTAAGTTTTTCCCGTCCTATGAAGAGCGGTTCAAGGCCGGAGACGAGGGTTTTATGCCGTTTTTGCGGCAAAGGGCGCGGTTTTTTACCCGCTTTCACCAGTTCCTGCGTCATCTTTACTATGGCCGCGATATGTTCCGGCGTGGAGCCGCAGCAGCCGCCAAGCACGTTCACGAGCCCTTCGTCTATATAGTCCCGCAGGAAGCCGGCCATCATTTCCGGCGTTTCCGTGTACCTGCCTTCTTCGTCGGGCAGGCCGGCGTTTGGGTGGGCGCTTATCCGGCAAGGCGCGGTGCGGGACAGCGCCGCCACCGGTTTTTTAAGTTTCTCCGCGCCGAGAGAACAGTTAAGCCCTATAGACCAGGGCGTCAAGTGCATCATGGAGACACAGAAGGCCTCGACCGTCTGGCCGGCGAGCAGGCGTCCTGCCGCGTCGCTTATTGCGGCGGAAACCATGACGGGAACAACCTCACCGCGTTGATCAAACAGGCGGAGCAGGGCCGCCCCGGCCGCCTTTGCGTTCAGCGTGTCGAATACCGTTTCTATCAGTAAAATGTCCGCGCCGCCTTCCAGGAGGCCGAGGGCGTTATCGTAATAGGCTGCCTCAAGTTCGTCCCAGGCTATGGCACGTTTGCCCGGGTCGTCCATATCCGGCGAAATTCCGGCGCTCTTTGTGGTGGGGCCCAGCACGCCGGCGACAAAACGGGGCTTTTCCGGGCAGGCATACCCGTCCGCGGCGTGGCGGGCTATTGCGGCGGCGGCGCGGCTTAACTCGCGGGCCCGGTCCGAAAGCCCGTAATCGGCAAGCGAGACGGCGTTCGCGTTAAAACTGCACGTTTCTATGATGTCCGCGCCGGCTTGGAGGTAGCGTTCGTGGATACCGGATATTAAGTCCGGCCTTGTGAGGCAGAGGACATCGTTACAACCCTTCAGTTTGTGCGTATGCGCGGCAAAACGTTCGCCCCGGTAATCCCCTTCGGCAAGACTGTAGCGTTGAACCATAGTACCCATCGCGCCGTCCAGTATCAGGACGCGCTTTTCGGCGATTTCTTCCAGTCTTTCACGAATATTCATACGTGTTTTATAACATATTTTTGCCGCCTTGTTGAGAGGTCCGGCGGCCTGTTGTACTTGTAGCTCTTTGCACTCTTACCGCGCGGAGTCCCGTTTCCACCCGCGAAGGAAAACGGCGCGGCGGATTCATCGTACAACGATTCTGATGATCAAAAGCGCCCGTGGCGGTGCCCATGGCGGCAGCCGTCCGTATAAATCAGCGCTACAGATGTTCCAGCGCGATACGGGCGGCCTCCTGCTCCGCATATTTTTTGTTTTTTCCCATTCCCGGTCCAAAGACTTTGCCGTCGCAGCTTACTTCAACCCAAAAGCAGCGTTCATGTTCCGGACCTGAGAACCCGGAAAGGCTGTAGACGGGGTATGTCTTGAATTTGTGCAGACAGACTGACTGTAACTGGGATTTATAGTCTTCCCTGCAACGTTTCTCCCTAACCTTTTCGATTTCCGGACTTATACAGCGGCTTATGAATTTAAAAGCCGTGTCAAACCCTGAATCCAGGTAGAGCGCGCCGAACAGCGCTTCGAGCGTATCGGCGAGCAGGGCTTTTTTCCTCCTGCCGCCGGAAAGCTCCTCGCCTCTACCGAGTACCATCATCGTATCTATCTGTAGTTCCAAGGAAATGACCGACAGGGTTGCTTCAGAAACCACGACGGATTTTATTTTTGCCAGATCCCCTTCGCTGTTTCCGGCCAAACCATTGTAGAGCAAACTGGCCGTAACAGCGCCGAGAATCGCGTCCCCCAGGAATTCCAAGCGTTCGTTGTTTATCTTTGAATGAATTTCGTTTGTAATGGAACGGTGCATGAACGCAAGCTGCAAAAGCTTGATATTCCTGAATTTTATCCCCACATTACGCTGAAACGCGCAAAGCTCTTTTTTTCGTGCGGCTCCGATCAAGGGGATATCGGGAATTTCCCATGTTACTTCTGTTCTGATTTTATGAATTCGTAAGCATCCTTAACAGTTTCAAACTCATTTGCCTTTTCATCCGGTATTTTTAAGCTAAGCTCTTCCTCTATAGCGTAAACCAACTCGTAAGTATCCAGGCTGTCGAGGCCCAAATCCTGTCTGAAAGACGCTTCAGGCGTTATTTTTGCCTCATCTATGTTCAATTTTTCGGCAATCAATTTTTTAATTTTTTCGTATATAATTTCATCTTTATCCGCCATAACAAAACTCCTTATGTTTAACGTTCTTAGCCTTTAGGCTCTATTATTTGTCTGCCCCGATAAAAACCGCATTTCGGGCAGACCCTGTGCAGCAGGATCGGGTTTCCGCATTTGCCGCACGCAACGACGCACGGCGCGTCCAGGCGCATATTTATAGTCTGCCGCCTGCTGGTCCTTGCCTTTGATGTTTTTGATCTTGGTACTGCCATGATAACCTCACATTTATTCTAACAAACTCATTGTGGTTTGTCAATCTGACGGGTGGATGACGGGCTTTGAACCCGCGACAACGAGATCCACAATCTCGGACTCTACCCCTGAGCTACATCCACCATGAATACGAATATAATTATCTACATACGCCCGCCCTCCGTCAAGAGGGCGGGCGGGCAAAAGCGGAGCGGACCCGGCAGCCTGCTGTACTTGTAGCGCTTTGCGCTATTTTCTGCCACAAGTCCCGGTGATTATCCGGCTGTCGCGAAGCTCCGGTTCGATGCGGCTTGCATGGGAAAAAATCGCCTAAGGAAGCACTGATTTATTTATTCAATCGAGAATTCGCCAACTATGTTGGCCCAATCGGTGCTACTTTAACGTGAATGTCAACTTTGTTGACACGAATGCGCAATGAAATGAGCAAATACATTGGACTTGTTCAATAACCCGGTTGGTTCATTTCACAAGTCCTTTTAAGCGGAATTTGTTCAGAAACTGAAGCTTCCGGACAACTCTAATGTTTCACAGTTCCTTATCTTATTACAGAATAATAAATTGAAAATAAAAAAACAAAAAACAAGAGCCGCTTCTGGCAGGTTATAAAAAATAAAGACACATTTATGAAAAAAAACGCAAAGGGCGCGGGGGATACGTCACGCTGTCAACAATTGGCTGAACACAAAACGCCAGGAAACCGGCGAACTTTGCGGGTTCTTTGCGAACTTTGCGGTAAATTTTTCTTTAGTGAATTACGGAAACAATTCCCCCTGGGCGGCCTTGCTTTTTTTACCGCCGGGCTTTTCGGCGGCGCCGTTCAGCAGGCCCGCGGCTTTGCCGGGATCGGCCAGAATGGCGAGGAATGTTTTTTCATCGATAATGGCGATTCCCAGTTCCCGGGCTTTTTTGTTTTTTCCCGACCCCGATTCGGGATCGTTGGTAACGAGGAAGGACAGGTCCTTCACCACCGAGGATTTGGCGGAGGCCCCCAGGGCCCGGATTTTTTCTTCCGCCTCGCCCCGCTTCATGGAGGAAAGTTCCCCGGTAAAACAGAAGGAAAGTCCCTTGAGGGCCAGGGTTTCTTCCGCCGGGGGCGGGGCGACGCTGATGACCCCTGCGGCCAGGACCGCGTCCATTTCCCCGGCGGTTTCGGTCAGGCCCTCCGCGATGGTCCGGGCGGTGATCTCCCCCAGGCCGTAGACCCCGGCCAGTTCCTCCACCGGCGCGGCCCGGAGCTTTTCCAGGGTGTTAAAGCCCGCGGCGGCCACCTTCTCCATGATGGTCTCCCCCACCCCCTCAAAGTCAAATCCCGCCACAAAGGCCGCCAGGGAAAGCTGCCGGGGAGTTCTGATATGCCGGATCACCTTGGCGGCGGAAAGTTCCCCCATCCGTTCATAGTCCGCCAGTTCCCCGGCCTCCAGGGTGTAGAGTTCGGCGACGCGGCGGACCCGTTCCTTGTCGAAGAGCTGGCGGATCAATTTTTCCCCCAGCTCCCGGATGTCAAGGACGGAGACCCATTTTTCCAGCCGGTGGAGGAGCCGCTTGGGACAGTCCGGGTTGGGGCAGTAGAGCCGGGTTCCGCCGTCCACCAGGTCCGTTTCGCAGGAGCCGCAGCGGGCGGGGAATTCGATTTCCGCCAGTTCCCCTTCTTTCAGAGCGCCCGCCGGGGCGAGGCCCTCGATTTTGGGGATAATTTCCCCCCGCTTCACCACGGTAACGGCGGAACCGATCTGCAGGCCCAGGGCCCGGATCATGCCGGGGTTGTTCAGGTTGGCCCGCTGCACCGTGGTTCCCGCCAGCCGCACCGGGTCCACGATGCCGATGGGGGTGTAGGTGGCCCCGGATTCGCTCCATTCCACCGCCCGGAGTATGCTGAAGGCGGTTTCCAGTTCAAACTTGAAGGCGATCTGTTTTTCCGGCCGGGCCCGGCGGAGGTCCGCCATGTCGATGGCCGGGTCTTTTACCACGAGGCCGTCGATGTCCACCGGCAGGCTGTCCCGCTTTTCCGCCACTTCCGCCCGCCAGGCGATGATCTTTTCGGGATCGGCAAATTCCCTGGTTTCGGTAATTTCAAAGCCCTGTTTTTTCAGCCAGGCGATTTTTTGTTTTTCGTCCTGAAAATAACCGTCGTCCCCGGAGGCGGAAGCGTCGTAGGCGATAAAGTTGAGGTCTTCGGAACCCTCCCCGTCCTTGCGGCGCATGAGGCCGTTGGCGGCGTTCCGGCAGTTTGCCTTGGCGGCGTATTTTTCCCGCCAAACCAGGCGGGTCATCACCACTTCCCCCCGGACGCCGCCGGAAAAAGAGGCGTCCAGCCGGGGCAGCACCCCGCCCATGCGCCGGGCGTTGGGGCTAATGTCGTCGCCGGTGGTTCCGTCCCCCCTGGTTACGGCCCGGACCAGTTCCCCCCGGTCATACTGAAGTTCCAGGCTGGCCCCGTCCAGCTTGAACTGGACCAGGAAGCCTTTTGTGCCGTCCAGGCCCGTCTTTTCCGCCCAGGCCCGGAATTCCTCCGGGTTCGCCGCCTTGTCCTGGCTGCCCATGGGGATGATATGCCGGGCCTTGGGAAAACCGTCCACCCCCGGCGCCCCGCCGGCCGCGGCGCCTTCCCCGTCACTGCCTGACCCCACCTTTCGCAGCGCCGGGCTTTCGGGGGCCAGGTTCCGCAGTTCGTCCCAGAGGAGGTCGAATTCCCCGTCGGAGATTTCCGCCTCCCCGTCGTAGTAGGATTTTTGGTATTGGGTGATGAGCCGCTCCAGGGCGGCGATACGGTCTTTGTCTTTCATGGTTCTCACCGGGAACAGGGCCCCAGGGCTATGAAGCGGTATTTTACCGGTTAGAGGGTCCTGACGCGCGCCGGATCAAGCCCGGTGGCGGCGGCTATCTGGTCAACCGGCA
>JAITKQ010000078.1 GCA_031278295.1 Spirochaetaceae bacterium
GCATAAAAGCAGGATGGTAAAGAAGTTTGTAGAATCTGTTGAAGGGAAACTACAATTGTTTATACTTCCCTGTTATTCGCCTGATTTGAATCCTGACGAATCAGTGTGGTCCCAGGTAAAACATCATACGGCAGGGAAGAAAATAATAACCGGTCCTGACCGGTTCAAGAAATAAGAAATATATCATCATCAATTTTTTCAAGAAACCATCTTTGCAATATGCTATGTGTATCTAGTTATGAAAAGATTAGTAATAGTTTAATAATTTAAAAGTATCATCGTTAACATTGTCGGTGGCGTGTTACGACCGCACGAAGGCAGGCTCCGGCCAGTCTTACAGGCGTGTGTTAAGGTTCCCATGCGTTTATACTTTTCAACCTTGAACGGGCCTTCTCTTCCATGGATAGCCCGTAGTAATTCGGGACAATGGCGGATTCAAATGTGCCGTAAGCCGCGTTTGGCAGCACGATTCTATATGTCCCAAAACTTCCCGCATCAGAATCGGCGCGGTTTCTCCTTTCCTGATTTGGTAATCTCCTCACGGCGCTGTCAAAATCATCAAGGTTGTCCCCGGCAAAAAGCACGATTTCATACCCCAGCGCCCGTATCCGCTCCAGCCTTGGATTTTTATCGGAAGTGTCTTTCTGCAAAAATACATGACCGCTATCCGCCTGGGGAAAGCCGAATTTCTTGAGGTTCGCTATCGTACTTTCAACCGTGGAATCGGGACGGTTGGACACATAAAATACCTCAACGCCGCGTTCCGCCAGATAAGCGGCAAAGTCAACGGAACCCGGAACAGGATAGGCGTCTCCGGCCTTACACCACGCCTCCCACGTACCGGCGCCCCACGGGTTTCCTGTAACCACCATCCATGCCGCGTATTTGCTGTTGTCCAATACAGTTTCATCAATATCAAAGACAGCCGCTTTATTTTCCTGTGACGGAAGGGAAGCGATGTATGCTTTTCCCGCGTTGAACGCCTGATAACAGAGCGCGGAATACTCGCCGGAATTCTGCTGCCACAGTATGGCCATTAACAAGCCATGGTTGTAATTTAAAAGCCCGTTGTCATTTTTTGCGCCCGCCGACACACAAGCGCAAAAACCGGCGGCAATTATTATGCCGCAAGGAAACAAATTTATACGTCTTTTATGCATAATAGATCGAATATTTATCACGATAGTTTCATCCTGTCAATACTTACGGGGAACAGCCCGGCGGCAATTTCGGGCGCTTTTTGGCGAAGCGCCGGCGGACGGATAGACAGGAGCGGCAAAATCGGCTACCGTTTACCAAAATCATCATGGCTAAATACCCGTTTGAAACAATAGAACCCAAATGGCAACAGTATTGGGAAGAAAACAAAACCTTCCGCGTAACGGAAGACCCGTCCGTCCCGAAAGAAAAGCGCATGTTTGTGCTGGACATGTTCCCGTACCCCTCGTCGCAGGGGCTTCATGTCGGCCACCCGGAGGGCTACACCGCCACCGACATATACTGCCGCTACCTCCGCGCGGCCGGGTACGCCGTGCTTCACCCCATGGGCTTCGACGCGTTCGGCCTCCCCGCCGAAAACTACGCGATAAAGACGGGGCGGCATCCGGCAAAGACAACGGCGGACAACATCGTCCATTTCCGCCGGCAGATAAAAAAACTCGGCTTTTCGTACGACTGGGAACGCGAGGTAGACACCTCCAGCCCGGAATACTACCGCTGGACGCAGTGGATCTTCCTCAAACTGTTCGAAAAAGGGCTGGCTTACGAGGCGGAAAGCCCGATAAACTGGTGTCCGTCCTGCAAAACGGGGCTTGCCAACGAGGAGGTGAAGGACGGCGAGTGCGAGCGCTGCCACACAAAGGTAAGCCGCCGCCGCATCCGCCAATGGATACTCCGCATCACCGCTTACGCCGAGCGCCTGCTCGCCGATTTGGACGGGCTGGACTGGCCCGAGCCGGTCAAACTGATGCAGCGTAACTGGATAGGCCGCAGCGAGGGCGCGGAAGTCAGCTTCGGCATAGACGGCGCGGACGACAAAATCGTCATCTACACCACCCGCCCCGACACGCTGTTCGGCGCCACCTACATGGTACTCGCCCCGGAACACCCCCTCGTCCCGAAAATCACGACCGCCGGACAGCGCTCCGCCGTCAACGAATACATCGGGAACGCCGCCCAAAAGAGCGATTTGGAACGCGCCGGCCTTGCCAAAGAAAAAACCGGCGTCTTCACCGGCGCATACGCTGTAAACCCCGTCAACAACGCCAAAATCCCGATATGGGCAGCGGATTACGTGCTGGTATCCTACGGCACAGGGGCGATAATGGCAGTCCCCGCCCACGACGAGCGCGACTGGGACTTCGCCAAAACCTTCAACTTGCCAATCATCCAGGTTGTGGAGGAGTTAAAAGGGGAGGACGGGGGAAGTCTCCCCCTCGCTACAGCCCCGCAAGCGGGTCTTCCGCTGCCCCCTCTCCTAGGGGCTGCCGCCCCTAAGACCCCGACTGATCCACCGCACACGGATTGCGGCGCGGAGCGCACTTTAAACCCGCCGGCGGCTTGTACAACGGGGGACGGGTACTCCGTGAACTCAGGGCAGTTCAACGGGCTGCCGACCGCGGAGGCCGCCGCCGCGATTACCTCGTGGCTGGAGGAGCGGGGGCTTGGAAAAAAGGCCGTCAATTACAAGTTGCGGGACTGGGTTTTCAGCCGGCAGCGTTACTGGGGCGAGCCTATACCGCTTGTACACTGCGAGAAGTGCGGCATAGTCCCGCTGCCGGAGTCAAGCCTCCCGCTCCGGCTGCCGGAAGTGGAATCCTACGAGCCTAGCGGCACAGGCGAATCCCCGCTTTCAAAGATAGAAAGCTGGGTGAATACCGCCTGCCCGCGCTGCGGCGGCCCCGCCAAACGGGAGACAAACACCATGCCCCAGTGGGCCGGCTCCTGCTGGTACTACCTCCGCTACCTGGACCCGCGCAACGACGCGGCCTTTGCCGGCAGGGACAAGATAGATTACTGGGCGCCGGTAGACCTGTACGTGGGCGGCACGGAACACGCCGTTTTGCACCTGTTGTACAGCCGTTTTTGGCACAAGGCGCTGTTTGACTGCGGACTCGTAAACTCGCCTGAACCGTTTCAGCGGCTCGTGAACCAGGGGATGATACTGGGCGAGGACAACCAAAAGATGAGCAAGAGCCGGGGCAACGTGATAAACCCCGACGACATAATCGCAAGCTACGGCGCGGACGCGATGCGCGTGTACGAGATGTTCATGGGGCCGCTCGAAGTGAGCAAGCCGTGGATGACGGCGGGGCTGGTCGGCGTAACGCGCTTCCTTGACCGCGTATGGGGCATACACGAAAAAGTCGTCAAAAACGGCGGTGAGACCGGTGGCGAAATTTCGCCTGAGCTAACGCGCCTTCTGCACAAGACTGTCAAAAAAGTGAGCGCCGATACCGCGTCCCTCAACTTCAACACGGCGATCAGCCAAATGATGGTGTACTCAGGCGAATTGGCAAAACTTCCCGCCGTGCCGATAAGCCTTTGGGCGCCACTCGTGGTAATGCTTGCCGCTTACGCCCCCCACCTCGGCGAGGAACTGTGGGAAAGGCTTGGCCGTTCCGGTTCCGTTTCAAAGGCCGCCTGGCCCGCCTTTGATGAAGCCCTCGCCGCCGATAACGAGTGTACGATAGTCATCCAGGTAAACGGCAAGGTACGCGGCAAATTCACCGCCGCCGCCGGAACATCCAAAGAAGCCCTTGAAAAAACGGCCCTCGCCTCGCCGGACGCGCAAAAATGGCTGGAAGGCAAAACCATCGTCAAGGTGATAAGCGTCCAGGACAGGCTGGTAAACATCGTGGTAAAGTAAAACGGCGGCGCTCCATCTATGAATTTGCGGATAACCGGGCCTGTTCCAAAACAAATCGACTGTGCGCTAAACGGCCCCGGCATAGACGGGGGGGGGGGGGGCTTTGCGAAGCTTAGGTTCGATGGAACAGGCCGGGGCCTTTGGCTGTAGCCCTTGTCCGTAGCGGTTTTTGCAAGCCTTTGCCTCGCGTTTTCGGGCCCGACAGAGTCGCCCGACTCTGTCGCCATGATGTTTTCCCGGTAAGTTTACATTTACCGTCCTATCATTGCCGAAAAAGCCGTCGAGTACGAAACGTGGGGATTGGCGGGGCGCGAAGCGTTTGCGCAAAGCGTTTGCGCAAAGCGTTCGCGCAGGGAATGGAGCGGAACCCCGGAAATGCGCCCGAATTACATAAAAAATTTTTGTAAATTTAAAACTGCTGATGTTTCCTATTTACAGGCTGCTTTTCCCTGTTATAGTATTAAGATAATGGAGGTCAGGGTATGGAACAGATGACGGCGGCGGAGGCCGCTGAATGGGGAAAAAGTTTAAGTTTTGAAAAAGTGTGGGCCATGATGGCGGAAACCGATCGTGTTGTGAAAGAGACCAGCCGTATAGTAGCGGAAACCTCAAAAGAGCTTGCCAAAATGGGCAGGAAAGTAGACCATGTGTGCGGTAATTTAGGAGGCCTGGGGAACCGTTTCGGTGAAATGATTGAGTCTATGGTTTTGCCGAACCTGATAGACAAGTTTGGCAAACTGAATTTACATTTTACCAGAGTGCAACGTGATGCTAAAATAAAAGACCCCGCTCATAATATATGCACGGAAGTTGACGCTTTTTTGGAGAACGGCGAGAAGGCCGCTATAGTTGAGATCAAGTCCAAACCCGATAAGTATGATATAGACTACCATCTATGGCGCATGGAAAAGCTACGCGAATACGCCGATTTGCACGATGACAAGAGGAAATATCTGGGAGCTATTGCCGGAGTAACTTTTGGAGAGGATGAAAGAAACTATGCCTTGGAACAAGGGTTTTATGTGATTGAGCCGTCCGGGGACACGTTCAACATCACAGTGCCGGAGGGCAACCCGCGAGAGTGGTAAGCCCCCCCCCCCCCCTATTCAGCAGTTCAAAGTATCAAATTTAATTGCCTACAAACCGCGAATTAACGCTAATTAGAGTCTGTCTATAATGTAGACACATTATAGACAGACTACCTTAAAATAGGCATTTTGCGCACCGTTTTGGTACAAAACGGGAGCAAATGCAAGGTCTGTCCATAAAGTAACCGA